>PKTL01000066.1 GCA_002867475.1 Candidatus Woesearchaeota archaeon | reverse complement strand
GAACGCCTCCTTTAATCATTAATTAAAACTTATATTATATTTATAAAAACGCTTTTTAAATATTACTACATTAGAATATATATTATAAAGAATATATTATACTCATTTTACATCATATAACTATAATAAAAAAAATAAAAACTAAACTTTCATTTTTTCTTTTAAGTTTTCAAAAAGATTGTATGCTTCTTCCAAAAACTCAAAATCATCTACATCTTCTTCTGTACTTATCCCAAACATAATTCCACCTTCCAAACAAATTAAAGTAGATTAGATAAGCATCTAATATTTATAAAAAAGATGTTTAACTATAAAACAAAAAACTTAAAATTTATATATGAATTAATAATTATAATTTATAAAAATGAAAAAAAACATTTTATTGATATTAACTTTAATGCTTATTTTTACATCATTGAATACTTATGCAATGGATAACACGGTAGATATACATTTATTTTATGGGAGTGGTTGTCCACATTGTGCAAAAGAAATTGCTTTTCTTGAAAATATAATTGAAGATTATCCAACATTAAACATTAATAAATATGAGACTTATTTTAATGAAAGTAATAGAGATTTATTTGCAAGTACAATGAATTCATTGGACAGAGAAATTCAGGGCGTTCCAACAAGCTTGATAAACGACGAAATCTTTATTGGTTTTAATGACCAAACAGGCGAACTCATCTTGCAAGAAATAAATTTTTGCTTGAATAATACTTGCACTAACCCTATAGAAGAAACAAATATCGATGAAGAATTTAGCCATACTACAATCGCGTTATCCGCAGTTATACTAGCTGCTATTGTTGATGCGATAAATCCTTGTGCATTTGCTGTTTTAATAATTCTTTTATCCACCATACTTATGTCAAATAATAGAAAAAAAGTCTTGTTATCGGGACTTACTTTTACCACTTCAATATTTATATCTTATTTCTTTATGGGAGTAGGTCTTTATTCAGCAATCCAAATTGGAAACTTTGCCCACACATTTTATATTATTGTTGCAGTTCTTGCAATATTTATCGGACTTTTCAATCTTAAAGATTATTTTCATTATGGTAAATGGTTTATAATGGAAGTGCCTATGAGTTGGAGACCTAAATTGAAATCATTATTGAAAGGAGTTACATCGATTCCAGGTGCGTTCTTTATTGGTTTTTTAGTTAGTTTATTTCTTCTCCCATGTACTTCCGGACCTTATATTGTCATTCTTGGTTTGCTTTCTGAGATTGCTACAAAGAACTATGCTATTTTTCTTTTAGTAATATATAATTTTGTCTTTGTTTTACCTATGTTAATCATAACAACATCAATCTATTTAGGAATTGCATCAACTGAAAAATTGGAAGAATTAAGACAAAGAAAACTTGAAGTTCTTCATCTCATAGCAGGATTAATAATACTACTTCTTGGAATAGGTATGTTAACATCCATTTATTTTGGTTGGATTTGAGAGGAAAAGTATAAAAATAAAATATTTATCCTTGATTTTATGAATGTAAATGAAACAACATATGAAAAAGGATTTGATCCTATTGCCCCATTGAAGTTTTATATTGATTGTAAGCTTTCAGATGCGTGCTTACATACAATAGATAATATTTTAGATAAAATGGTCACTGACCTAAATATACCTTCTAAAAAAGTGTTAGAAAAAGAGATAAGAATATCTAATTCTGCTAAAGATTATTTTCAGAATTTGAATAATGATAAATCTCAAGCTTATGTTAAAGAATATGGCGAAAGAATTGATATAATGGAAGAACTTCTAAAAAAATTATATTAATTTTTAATTTTTGCCTAAATCTTTTTGTCAAATTAATTATAATAAATTTTAATTTTTGATTAAAACTTTTAGACTGGAAAGATTATTAAAATCTTTAAATTTAGCTAAAAACTTATAGGCGTTAAATTTTTATATTAATATTTCAATGATTTATTTAATGTTAAAAATTTTTGATCAAAAAGAACTAAAAGATTTTATCCTAGAAACATATCAAAAAGCAAGCTTATGCTATCATGAAAAAGACAGAAGATATAATTACCTGATATCAGACAATTTCTATAATCCCCCAGATTATTTCACTGAGCAACAAACAAATATCCATAGAAATATTGAATTTCAAAAAGACCTCACTTACAATTCATTACACCTAGAACTGTTAGATCTGAAAAACACATTGAAAGAAACATTAAGTGTTGTAAGGCTTGCTTTAAGTAAAACAGAAAATATTCAAATAGAACCTTGTGAAAAAAAGCAAAAATGTATTGATAATATCTTTGATATGATTAAGTACCAAAATAGTATACTGGTTGATTCTGTAAAATATCTTCCCGACAAAGCTGTATAAACCCTTCTGAATCCAATCTTTTGCTACATTTGGTTGTAGAACCGGCTTTATACAATCAGAACCCCTTAATCTAACTTTTCGGAATAATCCCAGAACTGTCGAAACTTCGCCGTCTCAGTCGGAATAATATATGATTTTAGCCATTTATTGATAATCAGTACAATCGGAATCTTACCGAAAAAAAATTAAACTAAAGATTTTAGGCAAAAAAAGCCCAAAATTTCATAAAAAAGCCAATACAAAATATCAAGAAATAATAAAAGACTCTAAAAAAGGCTTAAATTAGTTCTGATAAAAAAATTTAATCAAATCCTAAAAATTATATGGAATAAATCTAGTGATTTTTGATAGAAATTTATTAGCATTTATTTCGACATTTGTCGTCGAAACATCAACACTTTTAAACTAAAATTACGACATAAGCTTTGGAGGTTAACATGAAAGAAAAGATAATTTTAACAGATGTGATTCCCACATCAATGAGTCCAGATAGTGAAGAGCTTGCAAAAGTAATAGTGAAACGAACAGGCCTTGTACCACGAAAGAAAGGAAGCACTGACAAGATGTTCAAGGTTCTTATATTGATGTATGAGATGATGAAAAGAAGCAATCAGAACAAGCGTCCAGAACAAGCAATAGTTACTGTTGAAGAGATGGGAAACGTTGCTGGAATCACTCGACAAACAATGTATGAATACTTGACAAGATGGACAGATCTTGAACTGATATCAAAGACCAGTTATATCTGGGAAGGAAAGGTAATTATTGGCTATAAATTAAATGGAAATACGTTAGAGCAAGCGTTTGAGCGTAGTGCTGTAAAGATCAAAAACAACCTCGAGATGACTATTAAATATGTTCGTGAGCTACAGTCTAAATTAAAGAATGAAAAGCTCAGTGAACAAGCTAGACTAAAAAAAGCAATTATTGCTTAAAATATTTAATCGTTTCTTTTATTATTCTTTTTAATTTTTGATTAAAGAATTTAAGTGTCTTATTTATTTAGAAATTTGTCGAAAAAATATATTATCTCAACAATAAAAGAAAAAATATCAAAGTTTGTCAATAAAATAAAGAATAATGTTTTTATTATCTCTAATCGACGAGAAATCAAAACTCTAAACTGAGGGTTAAATATGATAAAATTTAATAATAAAATAAAAATTCCAAAAATGTATGATAATCGAATTTGGAAAAGATAGTGTCGATGATGAAAATTTTGTAGAAAGAACAAATTTTTTTAAAAAAGGAGAAAGATTCATATTATATCATGGTTCAAGTTCTTTATTTCTAGATGACATATTAAAAGATGGATTAAAACCTAGAAAATTCACAGGTAACTCAACTTACCAAGATAGAAAAGGCTCCTTAATAAAAAGTTTGGAATCTAATCCAGATTTAATTTATTTTGGAAAAGATGGATGGAGTAGAACTTTGGGAAATCAAGCAGTTCATAGATTTGGCGGAGAATTAGTAGTTTATAGAGTTCTCTTATCTAGAAATGGACTAGTCCCAGATGAAGATTCAAATAAAAATTGTGCTATAGAGTCTCTTGCTTGGGAGTGGAGTGTAGCACATAAAGGTATGATTAGTCCATCGAACATATTAGGATACTTTGATAAAAATAATATTTATACTTCAATCAATAAAGATCCAGATAATATAGTGACCTACACTGAATGAATTATTTGAAAAAGTATATAGTAAACATTTATAAGTCTGGAAATAAACCTTAATTACCCAGATACAAATGAATTATGACATAATAAAAGAAGATATCTGGAAAGCATACCTTTTCTTTAAATGGCAAAATTATAGAGACATATCTATTTCTAACATCGGTGAAATACAAAATTCCAATTTAGATTTAGAAATCATGCATATTAATCAAATAAACAATAATGGACTAAATGGAAGTGCAGGACTTGTAATACCGCACCCTAAAGGACATGTATTAATAGTTGGATCATATCAAGATAAAAACAGAGAAAAAATAGTTGAATCTACAAATGAATATATTAGAAAATTGACTGGTAAAGAGCATTCTTTATATGATAGATTTATAACTTATGAGAATCTAGAATTTTTAGCAAAAATACCTCCTTATTTTGAAGATAGGAAATTTACTATGAGACAAGACCTTGTGACTGTTCTTGATAGAATAAATCAACATAAACAAGAAAAACCATATAAACATTAAGCTTTTCTTTCTATTTATGGAATTTAAAAAAGTCGCACATATCTACGATCAAGTTATTGGTGCTATGGATTATGAAGCATGGAGTGAAGATATTAAATTCCTTATAAATAAATATGCAAAGAAAAAGCCAAACGTTCTTGACGCTTCATGTGGGACATGCAGCCATTTAACTGTCCTTGAGCAATCATTTAATTGTACTGGTAGCGATGTTAGTCCTGAAATGGTTGAAATGGGTAAAAGCAAAGTTAAATGCGATGTTTTTGTTAAAAATATTAGAAAACTTGATTTTAAAAAGAAATTTGATGTTATATTATCGCTTTATGACTCACTTAATAACTTAAAAGAAAACGAACTAAAAAAAGCATTTGAGAGTGTTTACAATCAATTATCAAAAGAAGGAATATTTATTTTTGATTTACTCACTCTAAAAAGTATGAAAGAAATGAATAATTATCAGATTCAAGCAGGACATGTTGAAGATTATAGCTACATATGGGAGAACCTATATACGACAGGTGTTTGGCATTGGACTTTTACAACATTTATCCCAACAAAAAAAGGTGTTTATGAAAAGCATGTTGAAGAACATAAAGAATATTTTCATAGTGTTGATGATGTGAAAATGCTTCTAAAAAAAATTGGTTTTGAATTAGTTGATTTGCACGACACATATACAATGAAAAAGATTAATGATGAGACAGACAGGATAAATTTTATTGCTAGAAAGAAATGAAAGAAAAATCTATTGTTGAAATGATTGGAGATCCAAGTATTGACATATCTCTTGATACTATCAAGATCGGGAAACAAGCACTTATTTTTGTGAATAGTAAACGTAGTGCTGAAAGCGTTGCTGAAAAAATTTCAAAGCAGGTTAAGGATATAAAATTGATAAATCTTTCAGAACAAATACTTCATGCTTTATCTAAACCTACAAAACAATGTGAACGTCTTAGTAAATGCGTATTGAATGGTATCGCTTTCCATCATGCTGGATTAAATTACAAGCAAAGAGAGCTTATTGAAGATCATTTTCGTAGTGGAGATATAAAAGTCATTGCTGCTACACCAACTCTTGCTTACGGTCTTGATATGCCAGCTTTTAGAGCAATCATTAGAGATCTTAAACGGTATGGTGGGAGGTGGGGTCAGCAACCAATCCCAGTTCTTGAGTATCTTCAGATGGCTGGCCGTGCTGGAAGACCTGGAAAAGAAGATTATGGTGAAGCAATATGTCTTGCAAAGGATGAAACTGAAGAGAAAGCTATCAAAGACACCTTTATTGATGGAGAACCTGAAGAAATATTTAGTAAGCTTGCAGCTGAACCCGTTCTTAGAACATATGTATTGTCACTGATTGCGACAGAATTCTGCTTGACAAAAGAATCATTGTATAATTTTTTTGGCAAAACTTTTTACGCGTATCAATATGGAGAGATTGAAGGTATTGTTAGCTTAATCAATAAAATCCTTTTGAAATTGGAAGAATGGGAATTTCTAGAAGGTGAATTGTCTGAATTCAAAAGTGCTGATGAAGTTGGTAAATTAAAAGCTACAAAACTAGGTAAAAGGGTTGCTGAACTTTATCTTGATCCCTTAACTGCTAACCAAATCATGATCGGTTTAAGAAAAGCTAATAGTTTGGATCCTGATGAGTTCAGTTTTATACATCTTGCTAGTTCAACCATTGAACTTAGACCTTTGTTCAAGGCTAAAGCCAAAGATAATGATTTTTTGCAAGAAAAAATAAATAAGAAGGAAGAAAACTTTCTTGTTGAAGAACCAAGTTTGTATGACGATGAGTATGATGAATTTCTTGATTCCATAAAGACCAGCATTGTTTTTGATGAATGGATGGAAGAAATTGATGAACGAGAACTTCTAGAAAAATTTGAAGTTAGGCCGGGCGAGTTCAATGTTAAGCTTGAGCGTATTGATTGGATACTTTATTGTGCTGAAGAATTTGCAAGAATGATGAGATTTACAAACCTTCTATCTTTGATAAAGAAAACCAGGTTTAGAATCAAGAATGGCGTTCGTGAAGAGCTTATCACATTATTGAAGCTAAAAAATATTGGTAGGGTTCGTGCTCGTAAAATGTTTAATAATGGTATTAAGGATATTGGTGAAGTGAAAAAAGTTTCATTTGAAACTCTTGCTCAACTTATAGGTAAAAAGACCGCTAAAGATATCAAAGAACAAGTTGGTGAAAAGGTTGATGTTCAGGTTAAGGAAAATAAGCGTAAAGGTCAAATAAGTCTTAATGATTTCTAGGAAACTATTCAAACATAATATTTTCTTAATAGATAACAGATTATCCTATCATCCCACCCTATAGATATCAAAGCATTTTTGATTTCTTTTTGACTCATATCATTCATTCTTGCTTTTATTATATAATCTATCAATTTTTTTTCGAGAAGAACATATTTTATTGATTGGTTTACAGTACCATCGTCCCAACCTGCTTTTTGAAGTGTTGTTCTTGTAGCATCATTTATATCTGCACGTTTTAAAAATTTTATCAAGCTTTCTTCAGCTATATAATTCTTTGGAAGTGCAGTGATTCGTTTAGTTAATATAAATACAAAAAGTATTAAGAAAGGAGTTATAAGATATACTGAGATCATCAATATTTTTCCAATTTCCATCTTCTTAAATACCTATTTGATTTTTTTTGTTTAAATAGTTAACTAAAATTTATATATGAGAAGTTTCTATCCTTTTTTATGGAAATAGAAGAACATCGAGATGAATTCTTAAAGATTATAGACAGATATGACCTTCAAAAGGAAGATAAAGCAGAAGAAATTGCTGTTTTTTTAACAAATGGTAAAGAGAATGAAATTTCTGCAAGAGAATTTGCTTCAAAATTTTGTATGAGTGTTGATGAAGCAGTTATATTTCTTAGTTTTATACATAAAGGAGTAAAATTTAAGGAAGAAAATATTGATAAAAAATGAGGTTTTTAACCCCATTTACCTTTTGTCATATGACCAGCTAGTTCTGCTTTTATCATTGCAGCTAATTCTTTAGAGTCCTTTTTTGCTCTTTGAAATATTGCAACACACATAGGATCTAGGTCTTCTTCAATACCTTCTTCAGCAAGCTCTTCAACTTGCGCAAGTAGTATTCTCATATCCAAATGAATATCATTTGTTATCCTGCTCTTGATTATCTTTGAACTTGCCTCTTCATCAAGTTCTGAAAACTGCTCTTTTTTTGCTCCACATTTTGGACATACATCAGGCGCTTCATCACCATCATGATAATATCCACAAACATCACATTTCCACATTTTATTAAACCTCCATTAATTGATATTTCTTATTTAGAATTAGTATATTAATGTTTGGTTAAAATCATCAATCTGAAGATATTGATTCTGCCTTTAAAATATCTTCTATCTGATCATGTATCCTTTTCTGATACATTGAGAGATTTGTTGCTTCAGATAATATTTTTTTTAAATCTTTTAAAACAGTAAAATGTTCTTGGAGATCTTCAGATTTTTCTTTTTCTTTAAAATAATGATATTTTCTTACTTCAAGGAAAAGAATCTTATCTGAAGGTATTTCTGTATCCACCTCCAATTTGTTTTCTTTTTTATTATAGATCTGTTTTTCAAGCCCTTCCAATTCTTTTTCATATGCTTTTATCTGTGCTTGAATATTTTTGATTAATTTAGTTTTTACCTTTTCATCATTTTTTGATGTTTCTATTTCTATTATCTCTTTTTGAAGCTGCTGTATCTCATGTTTTATTCTATACATCTTTAAAAGGATTTTCATTTTTACATTTTTCTTATTTGAACCTAATAAGTCAATAGATTCCTTCATCTGATCAAGATTATTTTTCTTATAATCTGATTTAGCTTTTTTGTAAAGAAGGTATTTGTGCAATTTTTTTCTATTGATAAGTGAAGTGGATGAGTAAGCTATCACCCCATTTATTAAAGCTATACCTAACATTATTAGATATTTGTAGAAGAAATGATTTAAGATAAGATAATCCCAAAAGGAAAACATATAAGATTTTAATATAGCAAAATAATCAAATGATTTTGATTTTACCAAATTGAAAATTATCGTGCTTTTCTCAAATAAATTATTTATATCTTTTCCTATTTTAATGAATACGGATTCTTTTGTTTTAATATTTCCACTAATTACATTATTTGGAGTTATTTCTGAAAGATTTGCATTTTCAGAGGATATGTCTTCTTTTATGTTATTTTCGTCTGAACTTGAAGAATATACTATTTCTTCTTCTGGAGGTAGAGGTGTGCATTTCTTATATATTATTAAAGGTTTTAGAAATGAGTGTTCAGTTGTATTCATGTATATATCTATTTTGAATGAAGATTCGTTTATTTCAAATTCTGAATAGATCATATTTTCATAATTTTCAGTAAGATTTGTACTGTTTATTGAATATAAAGTTTTGTTATATGGTTGAAACAAGTAAAAATCATCGAGGTATTGAGAAGATTTAATAGTTAAGGTTCTTTTATCATAATTCTTTTTTGATATTATCGAAATGTTTTGAAGCAAATCATAAGTATTATTGATTACTTCCTCGATTTGGTCCGACGTTAAGTCTTCAAAAAATGACCACATATCGTTTATATAATCTCTTATCTCTTCTTTGTCATATTCTAGTATTTCTCCTACTTGACCCATACTTCCTCCGCCACTAGAAGAAGTGGTTGTTGTTGGAAGAACCTCATAGGAGATATTTATTGGAAAATAAATTGTTTTATTGTTTAATGTTTTTAAAAATACTGTTACTTGTTGTTGCTCTTGTTCTGTAAGTGTTAATTCCCAGTTAAGAGTTATGGAATTGTTGTACAAGGAGATATTCATGGAATCGTTTAAGATCTCAGTTTGATTACTTGTGTAGGTTTTTGAACTAAATAGTGTAATGTCTGAATAATTCACGAAAAATTGAAGGAATGATAAATTAAAATCTGCTATGTTTGTAATTGTTGCTTTAAGATTATTTGTTTCACCTAAAATATATTTTGGAGATTGTGGATCCCAAATGATTTCATAATGCTTATCTGTAATTAAATATTCATCATATATTATCTTGTTTATACTATAATAATTCTGTGAATTCAAGGTTATTTTTGATATACTGTTGTTTGAATCATTGAAATAGTAAAAGTAGGTTATATTGAATGTTGAGTAAGGTTGAAAGCTTATGTTGAAGGATTTGTTAGAATTTAGAGAATATGCATTATCTGTTTTTATGGTTCTATTTACAAAGACCAAATTTTCATTTTCATCTTTATTAAAATCAAGCCTCATATCTGAAAAAGTTATATTCTTATTATTAGACACAACATAAGTCACATTAAAAAAAGTGTAGACTGGAACCTCCTCAACATTTTTACTTATATTAATCGAAAAGGTATTATCATATATTTGATAATATTGAGTATAGTTTGATGAAAGATTATAATTTCCAGATATGTTAAGGTCTAACGAGAAATATCCTTCTCTCACATAAAAATATTCGATCTGAAAATCAAATGTTTGATTGCTTAATAGTTTATTTATTATTATTTTTGAATTGTTTTCAACAATCATATTGAAATTCTCGCTCGTTATACTAGTTATGTTCATATCTATACTTTTATTCAAGATTATAGTTATGTTATCAAGATCGAACTTGTTGGGATTTATCAGAAAAAACTCTTCACTACTTATGGAATTTAGATTTCTTCCAACCTCTTCAGTGTAATTCATTTCTATTATATCTCCTAAGTTTGTGACAGTAACATCTGTTGTGTTTTGAAAACCAAAAATTTCACATACAAAAGTGTGTTCTCCTCCACGAGTCGCGTTTATTACATAATTTATCATTAATGTTTCATTTGAGTCAAAAGTTGAAATTATAAGTCGATTATTTATTCTTGTGAATGGAACAGAAGTATTTGCTAAAAGAATATCCATTGAACTTGAGTGAAGTATAACTTCAACATTTGAATTTGAAAAAGGTGCATGATTTGTCACATTGCAGGTTACATTGAATGGCTTATTAAAATTAGTCATTATTGGTGCATTAATAGAGGTTGAATAGTTTTTTTCCATAGGATAAAAATTATTATGATATGTTATTAGATAATTTAACATATCTCCTTTTTGGTCAGGGTAGTAACATGTCGCACTACTTACATCACCCCCATTTGGGTTGCAATAATTTGAATTAATAGGATCATAAGTAGATTTCCTATATGCAGCTTCTTGTGTTGTTCCTTCACCTGTTTGTTTGAATGCTTCAAAAAAAGACCTGATAGTATTTGAATAGGTTTCTACATCACAAGCAGTACTTTCACAGGCATCATCATAAACAATCAAAAGAGAATTCATTTTATTCAGATAAGTTTGATTTCCTGTCAGTTCGTACATCCTTGAATATGAATTTATAAGATTGACAGATCCTGTTTTTGATAAAGCATTTTCTGATAATTTAATTGCAATATTAAAAAAATCTTCGATGCCTGTCGCAGTATATATTTCTGCATATGCTAAGATCATTTGACTTTGAGAATCATCATCTTGACAATCATAGTCATTTTCCCAGACTTGACAATCTGCTGTTTGACTATATGCATATCCTAATAATCTCTTGTAGGTTGTTGAATCATCTGTTTCTTTATATGCTTGAGATAAAGAATATATCATCTGTGCTTGCTTAAATGTTGCCTCTCTTTGCAAAGGATTGCTTTTAAAATTATTATTTACATCATTGCAAGTATAATCATCATAATTATAATCACATGTTTGATATCTACCTATAGGGAAAAAAGCTGATGAAGTATCATCCATTATACTATTAGCTAACTTATTTGCATCTTGTAAGATTGATTGATTTTGTAATAGATTATAAGCATTATATTGTGAAGTTATCATTTTTGATTGCATATTTTCCATCCTGCAAGAATAGTCCGAATAGTAAGGTTTTGTTCCGAGAATATCACAGAACTGAAGAGAATCTTCATTTAAAAAATCTATTATTTTTTCTTTTGTTGAGTCTCTTTTCTGATTGAAAACTTGTTTAATTGTACCATTTCCAAGTGGATATCTTCCATTAGAATAATTTATGTAAAATTCGTAAGTTTTTTCTTCTAAGAATTCTGTGGAATTCAAGATCACAGTATAATTTTTAGAAAAATTTGTTGATCTCCAAAATAAGCTATCAATATTTTTGTAATAAAGAAGTGGATTTTCAATTTGTCCTTTTGCTTTCATCTCAACTTCTATTGATTTTAAGACTTCAGGTGTTTGATTGAAAGCTATATCAAATACTTTGCTTTCATTTTCTTCAAAAGGTAAGGTCATCAAAACATAGGCATATAATGCTTGTTCTTCACTATTTTCACATTGGTAATTTTGAGAATCTATATCGCAATTTGATTGATGGTTTAAATAGTATTTTTTATCCAATATAATTCTATTTTCATAATTTGGATAAATTGAAATGTATTTTCCAAAATAGTATATATTTTTTAGTCTATCATATAAAGTGCATTCTGATTCAGTGCAATCTATTTTTGTATTATTTGCATGTAGATTTGAAAGAGTGATATATGTTTGGTTTCCTGTATTTTGATATGAAAGCTGTTGGGAAAGTATTCCAGAAGTATCATATCCATTAGAAAGAGCATATTGATTTAGATTTAGGATTGTTTGTAAATATGTGTTGTTTTTAGTAATGATATATATCTCATTGTATGCTTGAATCATTAGATTTTGATCTTCTGCTGTTTCGCAGTCGTAATCTCCCACCCAAATGTCGCATTCTTCTGCTACCCCATTAGCATATCTTATAGCATAATCTAAAAATGATTTATTGCCTGTATCTTTGTATGCTCTTGTAAGCCAGATTATATTTTTTGCTTGTCTTGAAGCTCCTGTGAAAGCCCCTATACCAATCCTGCTTATCCTACTGCAATTAAAATCATTTTCATATGCATCACAATATTTGCTTGTTTCGAATGCTACTTGCGCATATTTATTTGTTAGAAGTAAATAAGCATTTTCAAGATATGTCTCATTTTTTGTTTCTTGATAAAGTTTTGATAATACTGCTATGTTTGCAGTTTGAAATGAGCTTATTCCACAAGTGAATCCTCCTTGCATAGGATTGCAAGGTGTTGAGTCTAAAGATCTGTTATTCATTAATTTTTCTGCTTCTGACAACAATCTTGTGTTGTTAAACATAAGGATTTTTATAGTTCCATTTAAAGGATATCTGTCTTCAGAATTTGTTATATAATATTCATAAATTCCTTCTATTTTAAATTCATCTGAATCTATGAAAAAATATGAATCATCAAACCCTATAGGTTTTGGTACTGGCATGCTTGGTTTTATTAGATGTAACGCCGCATCACTTGTTGAATTTAGAGATATATTTATTCCTTCAGAAATTTTATTTATAAGAACATTATTTAATTCTGCATCTACAGAGGTTAGAGCACATAGCAGGAATAGAAAAATTATTACTATCTGCTTTTCATATTTTATCGTCATCTTGTTTTTGCAAAATATCGAGTAGTATATCAAAATCTTTTTGCATCTTTTTGATTTCTGATTTTTTAGGATATCCTTTTATTTCGGCGTTTAAGGAATTGATTGTTTTACTATTATTTTTTAGCATGCTTTTTTGTTCTTTTAAACCAATTTCAAAGGTTTGGATCTTTAATGTTGCATCTTGAAGCTCTTTGAAAAGCATTTCTACTTTGTGTACTTGCACACCTATATATTCTTTTTGTCGTATAACTTCATTAACATTTTCTTTTGTTTCTTTCAATAGATCAAGCACCGTTTCAAAGCTTTGTATCTTATTCATTATTTCAAGAAATTTTTTGAGCTTTTCATTTGCTTCATCAACTTTTAAGTTGACTTTATCCACTTCTGCGTGCAAGCTTACAATTTTTGCTTCTTTTTTCTCAAATTCCGTTGTTATTTCTTGTGGTCGGACGTTCTTGATGTCATCTTTCATCTTTTCATAGTCAGATTCCATCTTATTGAAGTATCGTTCTCTACTTAGAACTGCTTGTCTCACTTCCCCTATCTGTTGAGAAAGATCCCTCATACTTTCATTTATACTTTTTATAACGTCTTCTTCGACTTCGAATTTTCCTTCTTCTTTTTCTACATCTACATAAACATCATCAAGTCTTTGCTTAAGCTTAAAGAATTCTTTTGATAATTGTTTATCATTCATCAATTCGAACTTTTCTTTTTTCTTTTCATCTTCTTTCTTAGTCTCTAATGTGTTGATAAAATCTTTATTCTTCTCGTTTTTCTCCATCTCTTTGAATTCATCAAAATTGAATTTGTCAGAATCCCTATCATAATCCCCTTCAGGATTTTCTTTTTTAGATTCTTCATCAGGTTTTTCACCTGACTCTTCTTTCTTATCAGATTCTTCTTTAGATTGCTCATTAGGTTCTTCAGAGGATTTTTCTTGCGACTCTTCTTCTTTAGGTTTTTCAACAGATTTAACCTTAGGAGATTCTACTTTTGATTCATCAACAGATCCAGTAATGGACTCAGATTCAGCCTTCGATTCTTCAATTGATTCTTCAACAGATTCAGTAATGGACTCAGATTCAGCCTTCAGTTCTTCAATTGATTCTTCAACAGATTCAGTAATGGACTCAGATTCAGCCTTCGGTTCTTCAATTGATTCTTCAACAGATTCAGTAATGGACTCAGATTCAGCCTTCGGTTCTTCAATTGATTCTTCAATTGACTCCACTTTAATCTCTTCAGTAGAACTTTCTTCCTTAAGCTTTTCAATCGGTTCCTTTTTAGACTCATCAACAGACTCTTCAGCAGGTTGTTTCTTTTCTTCAGATTCGTTGTTAGAAATAGTAGTTTTTTCATCTAGAAGTTTATCTGGTGAAGAAATTGAAGAAAAATCTTTATGAGAATCAGTGTCATGGTTAAGGTTTTGAGTATATTCAGACATAGCTTCATCTACTAAATTCTCTTTCCACCCGACGGATAAAAGCGACTTTCTTATGACTTCGAGAGAAACCCCTTTTTTTACTTTATCCTTTATATAATCTACCAACTTATTCAGCGGTATTCACCTCTTTTATACTATATTACTTAATTTCATTTATTAATGTTACTCTTTTCTCCTCACAGATAGGTTAATTTTTTTTCTTTTTGGTTTTCAAATTTTCCTGTAAGCTGTTCAAGTACAACTCAGTCATCTTGAAATGTCCCTCCTTCAATTTATTCTTAGCAAGCTTAAACTCCAAT
>PKTL01000028.1 GCA_002867475.1 Candidatus Woesearchaeota archaeon | reverse complement strand
TGATTTTTGATTTGGTTGCCATTGTTGAATTTTCCCCCTAAAAAAATGGTAGGCTGGACGGGGTTCGAACCCGCGACCCTTCGATAGCTTTTCGAGGTAAACGACTCGATTAAAAGTCGAATGCTCTACCGGGCTGAGCTACCAGCCTTTTATATTTTTTTTAGTACTTTAGATGAGTGTATACTCCCCACCGAAAGCAAACGCCCTGGCCGACAAGTGAAGAGCCATGCTCTTCAAGCCATCCAAGACTTATTCCTTTACGGAAACGCCCTGGCCGGGATTCGAACCCGGGTCGAAGCCTTGCTGCAAACCATAAAATGATTTTCGACAGGGCTTCATGATAGGCCAGACTACACTACCAAGGCACATTTAAAGTTGGAAATTCCAGTCTCTTTATAAAAGTTTCTATTTATTTTATCCTGTATAAAAACTAGTCCACTATTTTCTTTTATAAAATAAAAAATATGATTTAAATAAAAGGTTTGTTTTCCTTTTTGTATGGAAAAAATTGATGCAGTAATCTTTGACCTTTATGGAACCTTAATAGACATAACCAATAAAACCAATCCTTATTCTAAACTATTTAATGCTTATTGCTCAAATGAAACAACTTCAAAAATCGCGAAAAAATTTGCTTTGACAAATGATTTTTCAAGTCTTTCAGAATTATTGCTAACATTAAAACAAGATAAAACCTTTAATACTTCAACTTATGAATGGTTAGTGTCTGAAGAAATCAACTCTGTTAGAGCATACTCTGAAACTTTCTTGGTACTTGAAGAACTAAAAGAAAAAGATGTCAGATTAGGACTTATATCAAACCTTGCGTCACCATATAAGAAACCTTTTTTTGATCTTGGTCTCGATCAATATTTCGATTGTATGATTTTTTCTTGTGATGTTGGTTTTAAAAAACCTGATAGCGAAATCTATGAATTAGCGATTAAAGAATTAAGAACTCAACCAAATAATATATTGATGGTTGGAGACCATCCTATCAATGATTATAAAAAACCAGTTAGTTTTGGGATGAATGCTTTACATCTAAATAGAAAAATGAAAGAGAAAGAGAAAGATACCATTTATAGTTTGAATGGAGTACTAGAAACATTATAATAATATTAAAGAATAAATCCCCCCACCCGGATTTGAACCGGGGACACTTCGGGAACGGCTAAGTGCACTTCATCCAAGCCAATCTCAGATTGGGTATTGTCTTGCACCATTTACAGCCGAATGCTCTACCGCTGAGCTATGGGAGGCTATTAGAAAACGTGAATTATAATTCTTTTATAAAGTTAATTGTTTTAAAAAATCAATTTAGAGTTAAACACGTTTAATATATAGTTTATTTATATAAAAAAGGCATGGATTCCACCTATGAGCCTGAAGAATTTAATAAAGCATATAATATTTGGAAGAAGGATTTATGTGGTAATTTTAATGTTTTATTAGATCCAATAAGATTAGAAAATCTCGCAGACAAAGCATATCTAAGATTTAAAAAAAATAAAAGGTTAAGTTCTAATAGTTATTATTTATTACATGCAGCTGCCATATATGCAAAAAATGATAAGATGGTTGAATTCTCATATTTGTTAAAAAAAGCACATAAAAGATTGAATGAAGAAGAAAGTAGAAAGGATATTGACAAATTGAAAATATTAGCAAATGATCCTATCAAAACATTTAGAAATGTTCGTTCTGACTTAGATTTAGAATGCTTGGTTAGTGATAATTAAGTGATTAATTATTTGATAATAGTGAAATTTATATATTTCTCCAATATACTAAAAAAAACATGATGCCTAAATTTGATGAAGCATGCAAAACAATAGAAGATTTTACTAAAAGCTCTTTTTATAATGAGCATAGAAATAAAACAAGTGAAAGTCTTGAAAATCATGCGAGAAGAATTCAAAAACCTAACATAGATAATTTTTATGATTTTCCAAGTAAATTTATGATTGCCGCTGCATTAAATTATTTAAAAGATGAAAATCAAGAAAAATTTTCTGCTTGCTTAAGAAATGCGTATAATATGAAAAAAGAAACACCTTATCAAGAAAATATTAACGCACTCAAAGTTTTATTAGAGCATACAGATAAAGCTTATAATTCATTGAGAAAAAAAATAATTCATTGATTTTAGTCACTTCTAAATACATAATAAACAATAAAATAGTAAATTATGAAGTAAATCACTTCAAATTTATGTTTTGAAATTATTCAAAACAGTAAAGTTTATAAAAACCCCATAATTCCTTGAGTTTCATGGCAAGATTAAGAAAAGCAGTAGCTTACAGAAAACTTGAAAGACCTTATACTAGAAAATCAAAATATAGAAATAGGTCTTATGTGAGAGCTGTTCCAAATAACAAGATCGTAAAATATGTTATGGGAGACACTAAAAAAGAGTTTCCTTCTGAAATAATTCTTACTAGTGGTGCTGATATCCAAGTTAGACATAATAGCTTAGAATCAGCAAGACTTGCAGCAAACAGATACTTAGAAAGGAATCTTGGGAAGAAAGGTTTCCAACTGAAGCTAAGAGTTTACCCACACCACATATTAAGAGAAAACCCTCTAGCTAGTGGTGCTGGTGCGGACAGGATGAGTACTGGTATGAAGAAATCATTCGGTAAATCAATCGGTCTAGCTGCTCAGGTTAGAAAAGGTCAAACTCTCTTAAGCGTAACTGTTGAAAAAGGCCAAGAAAAAATCGCTAGGGAAGCATTAAGAAGAAGTCTTAGTAAATTCCCAATGAGCGGACAAATCTTATAAGGATATTTCTTATTAATTCTTTTTTTAATTAATATAATTATACTAATTTAGCTGCTAATTTTATATCTTCTTCCTGGACTGTTTTTCGTCCAGAATGTTTTGCAAGCTCTATTGCTTTTTTAGAAATCTCATTTGCTAATTCTTCTAGCACAAACACCATCTCTTCTGCTGCTTCAGCACTCACCCTTTTAGCGCCGAAATGTTCTAAAATCTTTTTCGCGCTTGAGTTTGGTATTGGTCTAGTATTCTTTCCCATAAGAACTATATTAATCTCTTTTATTTAAAAAATTATCTTTAGAAAGACTTAAAAAAAAGTTTTAATTACTATTTCGTTATGGTGAAAAAAGAAGCAAGTAAAAAAGCAAGAGAATTTACTTTATTGACAGATATTCTTGAAGAAAGTAATATGGATGTAAATGATATCAACCTAAAAATTTTGCAAAAAGAATTAAAGATCATATCAAATAATGCAGAAAAGATATTCAAAGGAATTACATATCTTTCAGGAAGTGACTTCCCATTATCATTAAGAGCTGGAATATTCACATATGATATAGGGACAAGAATAGTGTTCCTAGAAGAAGGATTGAACCATATTAATAACTATAGAAGTCTAGTAGGCGAAGAACCTGTTTCAAAAAGTCCAAGTGAAGAACAAGAGTATCCTACTAAAAATTATATGTCCTTAAAATAGATTATCTTAGTTTGCTGCTCTTATATTTTTCTGGATGGAATGAATCTAATCGGACTATTTTTGTTTTCAGGTTTCTTTTATTAAGCTCATCTTGAAGGTGTTCAAGAAAATATTTTTGGTCGTAACCAAGAGCAATTATGTCTGGTTTCTCACCCAACACATTATACTTATTAAGAATTTCATCGCCCAAGACGACCTTTTCTGCAATTTTTGAATCAATGATGTTTTGTAATCTTTTCTTTTCGTCTTCTTTTGGGTAAAAACCTTTTATCTCATTGACTGTTTTATCTCTTGCTACAACTACAACTAACTCATTACCAAATTTTTTTGCTTCATTCAAAAAATATTCATGACCTGGATGAAACATATCAAAAGTTCCAAAACACATAACTTTCATTTTGGTTCCTCCAAAATGTAAGCTTTAAGAATGAAATTCTTAATTGCTTTCATCTTATTTTTTCCTACCTTGCAGATTCTTTATCAATCCGATTATTTCTTCTTTTGTTGTAATATTTAGATTGTTTATATCTCCCATAGCTTTTTCATACCTATTTTCAACATCTTTTTCAAGATCTTCTTTTATTGGTAATAAAAGCTCTTTGATCTTTTCCTTATCAACATCATCTTTTCCAATTGATTCCTGGATATATTCTATATCTTTTGCTCTTGCTAGTATTATCGTCTTTTTCCCTTCTTTTAGATCGCTAAAGTTTGGTTTTCCAAGCTCTTCACTTCCATAGTAATCGAGAAGATCATCTTGAATCTGAAAAGCTATCCCTAAGTTTTCTGATATTTTTGAAAAATCTATATCTTGTCCTGCAATTATGCTTCCTATCCTCATAGGTGCTAGAAAAGTGTAGCTTGCAGTTTTTAGCCGATAGTTTTCAAGTATCTCTTTCTCATCATATTCTTTGTATGCGCTAAGCGTATCTCGTTTCTGTCCTATTATCACGGTTTGGCTTACCTTGTTCATCACAATGTTTGCTTTAGCACTAACCTTTGACATCAATTCATTTGAATAGCTAAATGCTAGGTCTCCTGCTAGTATTGCTAGACTGTTTGATATATGTTCATTATCATTTGCAGGTATTAATTGCTTGTAGTTTTTTCTATAAGTGAAGTGAGGTGTTTCTCCACCCCTTCTATAATCATCCTTATCGATTATATCATCATGAATTAGAAAAAAGCTTTGAAGTAATTCCATTGCCATCCCAGCTCTTAAGTCATCTTCTCCACCTAAACCTGTTGTTATTAGATGTTGAAGGTATGCTCTTAGTCGTTTTCCACCTCTAAGAGTGTAATCTTCGATTATAGTTATTATCTCTTTTTCTTCTAAGGTTATTGATAGTTCTTTTTTTCTTTTGAAGAAGTTTTCAAGCTCTTGTTCGAGCTTTTCTTTGTATTTGAGAAGTTGAAGTGTCATTCTTCAAAGATTATTGATTGGAATTTATATATTTTTACGCCGGGTTCTTTCCATGCATCTTTTCCAAGCCCTGCTTTGTTTGATAGATTTTCTAGATATTCAGTTTTGTTCCATCCCCAATCTATTGGCACTTGTGGCAGTAGAAGCCCTGAGTTTGGTCCGTATTCGATTATTAGTCCGTCTTTTCCTAGTTCTATATTTTTTTCGTACTCAGTGTAATCTTTTACTTCTATCAGTTTTGGCTCAGTTAGTATTGATATTTCTATTTTTGTTTTCTTGAATTCATCTTCAAGTAATGGTTCGAATCTTGTATCTTCAAAAGCTGCTGCCATCGCTGCTCTGTGAACTGCTTCGTATAATGGATAGACTGGCCTTGGATAACCGATGCAGCCTCGTAAATTTCCATTGATTGTTAAGGTTACAAAAACCCCTAGCTTTTTTGAGAAGTTTGAATATTCATCGATATCAACATCTTTTTTTGTGTATATTGACTCTATTGATTTCTTTGCTAGTTCAAGAAGCTTTTTCTTATCATTATCGGTTAGTTCCATAGAATTAGTTTATTCTTTAGAAGTTTAAAAAATCTTTGGTTAAATTTTATCATAATTTACTTCAAGATTTTTTCCATACACAGGTTTAATCTTGTCAACAAAATTATTTGTTCTTTCCAATCCTTTTTCTTCATTTCCAGTTAATACATCAATCATTCTTCCAAATGAAGCAGAACCGACATAGGAATCTCCATCAGTCAATCTTATAGAATATCTAAACCCTGGCTTCAAATCCATAATAGTGTCTGAACCCATCATAGGATGAAATCCAACATCTAAAACAATCCTATCAATAGTTTCAGGAGGAAATTCTTTAATGAAATATTTTGATTTCCACATCAAAAAAAGTAATTAACTTTAATATTTAAAATTAACTAAAAAAAAAATTAGAAAAATTAATCAGTTATGTCAACATAACCTCCAGAACTTAACTCTGTTGGTCTTGAATTAATATCATAATCAACATTTCTAGTTGATTTAACTAAAGGTTTTGCATCACTCAAAATTTGTTCTAACAAATTTTTATCACATCCTGAATCTGAAGATGATTCAAAAAAATCCATTGAAGTTTTATATTCTCTCATAATATTCACCACCTGTGTTTTTTAATCTTAAAATAATCTATTATTTAAGTTTTTCCTTAAAGTTTTTTATAGATTATTTCATTTAACTTATCAAAATATTTTTCATGATATATATCCAGATAAGATCTTGCTTTATCAACTCCCAATCTTTGTTGTCTCCCAATAGATTCTGTCACAACTCTTATAACAAAATCTCTTTCTATTGCTAACAATAATAAATTTTTATTGTCAATATTAACTTTTTTAATATATTTATCAATATAATTATCTATTTCAAATTTTTCTAAATCCATTAAAGGCCTTGATAAATCCCAAGAAGGCATATCATAAGAACAATCTTCAAAATCAAATAAAAATAATTTTTTATCTTTATCATATTGCAAATTCTTATGATGGATATCTCCATGTGTTAAAATTTTTGGTAATTTATCAAAATTTATAGATTCATAACGATTATAAAAAGTATTTAAGCCACCAATATCTTCCCAAAAATTTTTTACTAAATCTTCATGTCTATTAACTCTATCTAAAAATTTTATAATAGAATGATTATAAAATAATTTATCATCAATGAATTCAGAAAATCTATTCTCTGATAACTTAAGAGAATTATTATGAAATCTTAAAATGAAATCAAGATTATCTTTTACATTTGCATCATGAAAATCTGAAACAAAAGGAAAAACTATCAAATTTTCACCTGTAAATAAAGGAAGTATTGTTTCGAAAAGATAATTTCTTTCAAGAAAACTATAAACTTTTTTTTCTTTTATTAAACCTTCAGAATCATATTTTATAAAATATTTTGGAAAACCATTAACTTCAAGAACATAATTTAAATTTCTTGTAAATCTATTAAAATATTTTAAGTTTAAATCATCTTTTTCAGATAAGTCCAACTTTTTCCTCAAGAAGGTTTCGAATTTTTTCATCTTTCATATCTTCATATATTTTTTCAAATAGATTATATCTGACATCCTCTGAATAAATCGTCGGTTTCATATAATCTCCCATATCTGATTTTGCCTCAATTATACACCCTCCTGATGAAAGATGAAACCAAGGATCATTTTCTTTTTTTAATTTTTTATATCTTAGTAAAGGCATCTTATGTATTTCACTACCAACAAGATTTACTAGCCCATCATTTATATTTCCCATTCTCAATTCTGAATAATTCATAGCTTTTGAACAAGGGTATATATCCCCTTGTGAATCAGATCCTAAAATTTTATAACAAGAAATAGCTGAATAATCACAAGATACTGGAAACCCTGTGAAAAAAGACCTTACTATTTCTAATGGAGGTCTTAATTCAAGACTTGAGGTATCATTTTTCCAAAGATCATAAAATTTAATTAGCATATCGGATGCTTCCTTCTTAGATAACATTAATTATTCTTTCTTTTCTGCACCATGGCCTGTCGGAGAAAAAAAATTTAATTTAGCAAAAGTTGTATTTCTTCTAAAAAAATCATAAATTTCTTCTTCTTTTCCAATAGTCTTTTTAGAAAGAACTGCCAGTAATCCTGCTTTACCTTTAGCATAATAAATATTATCCAATGATATATCTATTTGATTATTATTCATTCTCTCGCTTTGCAAATCAGGAGTGCCATCATAACTTATTCCAATCTTAAAACCCATTCTTTTAAGATTATCAAACCTATTTGGTGTTAATTTTAATCCATTTGTTTGAATAGAATGAGAAACATTAAGATTATTTATATTATATTTTTCTTCAAAATTTTTAATTTCTTCAAAAAATGAATCAGGCATTAAAAGTGGTTCTCCACCTACCCAAGTAAAATGTGCAAAACTTTTATTGAAAGCTAAAAATTCACGAATTAAATTTTCAGCAGTATTAATAGACATCTCCAAATCTTTTTTATCTTTTAAATAACAATATGAACAAGAAAGATTGCATCTTTCTGTGATTTTTGAAATTAAAGAAAAATCCAATTCTCTTTGTATAGACTTATTATTTTCATCACTCATATTTTTTTCAAGAATAAGTATCTTGAGGACTCACCTCTAATTTTAATTAAGAAAAATAAAATTATATATAAATACTTTTCGCTTAATTTATTTAGCTTTCTTGAAAGCTTTTAAGAATTCATCGCTTTTCTTATCAAGCCTTTTAGCTGCTTCTTTTAGTGCTTTCTTTGGATCTTTTGCTTCAATCAAGAATTTTGGTGCACTGATAAGTGGGTGCTTGATATTGTAAGCTGCTGCGTCAACATTCTTGTCTTCCCATAACTCTTCACGTAGAGCGTTACAGAATGTATGTGATTCGCCTGGTAATTCAAAAACCAGTTTTGTCTTTGAGTCTTCGAGAATTTTTATTTCCATTTTTTACCTCTAGAGATATTATTTATTATAATAATCTGTTTGGAATAATAGTTTATTTAAAAATATATTGGTTTTATTCAGAAATATACACCATGCTTAACAAACCGTCTCAATCTTAATGCATCTAGATTTTTTTCCTCAAGTTTTTTCTGAAACGTCTTATTTTCACTTATCAATTTATATACTTTCAATAATGAATCGATTGCATCATCACCATGATCATCATATATTCTTTTGAAATCAAGATTTAATTGTTCTAATCTGCTTTTTGATCCGTCCTTGTTCCAGTCACCCCAAAACCAATTTTTTTGTCCTTTTGCAACATCCAATAGATCAGATATCTGTCCTGTAAGAATTGGATCTATTGTTTTATCAACATTTTCTTTAGCATAATCTATTTTTCCTGAATAAGTTTTAGGAACATCTAAAACAGGCAATTTGTCTTTTTTAGGAAGATAAGAATCCTCTGTTTTATATTCAAAAGTTCTTTTCTCCTCATACACACCACATTTTGCAAACATTTCATCCAATGTTTTTTCAAATTCTTTATCCTCATCAATTAGCACTTCTGAACGTTTTGGTACATCTTGAAATACTGATTCGATTGATTCCAACACTTGAGAATTATTTTGATCTAGAACAGCATAATTATCTTCTTGATGATAATCCTGAACATTTTCTAAGTCTAATTCAAGGGAATCAATAGGTTTATCAGAAAGTTTTTCAAAACCCGGATATAATGAACTATATATTTCTTTATGATCAATTGGTTGAGGGCTTGTTTTATAGCTTGATAAAAAACCCGTAACTCTTTTTTTAGTATTATGAAATGAATTTACAACTCTCGAATATAATAAATTTGCCAAGTTTCTTCGTCCAATTATCCCAATTTCCATCTTAAAAACACTTTGTTGTTACTTGGTGATGGGTACACATATATAAATGTTTATGTTTGGCCTATATGTTTTGCCTCAATCCTTGAAATAAAAGAGAATATCAAAGCAATCACACCAAGCACTAAAAAAGTGATATTCAAAGAAATATCAGCTAAAAAACCAACTATTACATATATCACAGATATCACAAGTCTTTGTAACATATTCACACTTGAAAGAACTGTTGCTCGTCTTCTTGAATCAATATGCTTGTTCATAAAATCCTCAAAAATTGGTTGACGAACTATTCGCATCACAGGAATAAGAATTATAGGAATCAAAAGGAAATAACCTTTAATAAATATTAAGGATATAAATAATATTCCAGGAACAACCGCGGTAAAAGTTATAAGATTTCTTATACCAAACAATTCTTCTAATTTTTTAATTCTTAAAAGCACAATTATAGAAAATATACTAAAGCTTGCGCCAAGAACCCCATAATAGGTTAAAGGAATCCCTATATTTTCAGCTAATTTTTGATAAAACCAGAACATGAAAAAAGTTACTGAAGATATCAATAAGAAATTTAATGAGAATATGAAAAGATGCTTGTTCTTGAAAATGTATTTAAATCCCTCAATACTTTCTTTTAAGGGGTGCTTGACTTTTTCTTTTCTTGGAGGTTCTTTTAATGTCATTGCAACAACCATAGATACTACAAAAACAATTCCGGTCAATAAAAAGGTCATTGGAATCATTTGGGGATATGGCAAGAATTTTGAACCTGCAACGACACCCCCACTTATAAGCCCTACTATTTGACCAAACGAACCAGCAATAGATCTTCTTGAGTAATAATATCTAGCATCTTTTTCAAGACTTTTATCTTTTAATGAATCGTAGAATATTGCGCTGTCAGCACCTGACATCAATGTAAATCCAAACGCACCTATGAGTTCCGAAAAGATATAAAAATAATAATTCGTTGAAAATGCAAAAATTATCATGGCTGTCGCATAACATATTGTTCCAAGAATTATGGAAAGTTTTCTTGAATACTTATCTGCTAGAACCCCTGTCGGTATCTCAAACAAGAATACTGCTATTGAATATATGGCTTGAAGAAAAAATATCTGCTTAAAATTAAGTCCTCCCCAATACAAAAAGAATGGAACAGTTACAGCACCAAAGAAGTGAAGGCTTGTCAAGAAATTCAACATGTAAAGCTTGATTATATTCATAACCTAAATATTTGAAATAATTATTTATAAAGTGCTCTATTCTAACCAAAACCTTTTTTAATAGTGTAAGAATCACAAATTTTAGGTGAATATTTATGGGTGAAGATTATTCAAAAACTAAAATTCTGATATTTGATCTATGGGGAACTCTTCTAGAAAACGGAATTTTTCCAAGTCCTGCAAGGCAGACAAAAAAGATCATGGGTCTTTTCGAGATGAGTTTCCAAGAATACATCGAGACATTTGAGAAAGCTTTTATGACTAAAGATTTTGAGAACCTAAAGCAAGCGTTCGATCACGTTTTCGAAGAGATGGGTGTCGACCCTAAAGATTATAACAGAGAAGAAAGGCTTATTGGGCTTTGGAACAAGAACAAGCTTTTCGTAAAACCTTATGATGATACTTTCGAGGTTCTAGAAACCTTGAAGAAAAAATATAAGATAATTCTTTTGACAAACAGTCCTTTCTATACCAAAGAGATCATTGATAAGTTCGATATGGATAAATATTTTGACAAGACATATTTTAGCTATGAAACTGGACTATTGAAATGTGAGAAGAAAAGCTTTGAAAAAGTATTAAAGGATTTCAAGGTTAAGCCTGAAGAAGCATTGATGATTGGCGATAGTATCGAATCAGATATGATGGGTGCTGAGAAAGCAAGTATTGCTGGAATTTTGATTGATAGACGAGACAAACGAGAATTTGAGCCTAAAGTGAAAAGCCTTAGTGCTTTAAAAGAAAGATTATAGGTGATTATGATGGAAGAATGCCTTTTTTGCAAGATAATAAGAAAAGAGATTCCAAGCAAGATAATCCATGAAGATGATAAGGTTCTTGCTTTCTTAGATATAAGCCCTGTGAATAAAGGCCATACTCTTGTTATTCCTAAAAATCATTCCATTGATCTAAGTGAGATGAGTGATGATGATGTTGATGCTTGTTTTAAAGTTGCCAGAAATCTAGGTAATAGGATGATTGAAAAACTTGGTGCTGATGGATATAATATTAATATGAATACTAAGAAAGCTGCTGGGCAGATAATATTTCATTCCCATATACATATCATTCCTAGGTTTTTAGGTGACGGACTTGAACTTTGGCATGGAAAACCTTATGAAGAATCTGAAATAGATGGAATCCATCAAAAATTAAAATATTAAATCTTTTATTATAATAATTCTATTCTTCTTTTAGGATAACATTATGCCCTATCTCTTTTATTTTTGAGACAGGAATATTTTCTAGATCTTTCATCATTCCTTTCTTTACCCTTATAGATTTTAATTCGTTTCCAGAAGAATATTCTAATTCAGTTACGGTTCCTATCTGTTTACCGTTTGAATCAAGAACTTTCATACCCTTTATTTTATCTTTTGGGAACGTGTTCAAGAAAACCGTGTCAACACCGAACTGTTGAATGTATTCAAGACCAATAAATAGATCTGGTTTCATGAATCCTTGGTCTACAGTTATTCCAACAATGGATTTAGTGTTCTTATCTATATGAAGTATCTGTATTACTCCAAGAATCTCCCCTTGTGCGTCAACCACATCTTTTCCTAAGATATCATCGCTTGTTATTATATGTTTCATATTGATATGTTAAGCCTTACTGTTTTCTTTATGAATTGTATATCTTTTGGCTGCACTATTATTTCTTTACTGAATATCGATTTTTTTATGATTAGTGAGTCCATAGCGTTAGCATTGCTTTTCCGTATTATCTTTTTCACTTTCCCTAGATCTTTTCCTTCAGCATCAAAAACTTTTTTTCCTACAACTAAAACGAGAGGATTTATTTTCAAAAGAACTGAATCACTTGTAAACTTATCCACATATTCCATATCTATAAACATCTTATTGAAACAGAAAAACTTTGACAAGATTATACCTTCTATATTTTCTTTGTTAAATATTATCTGTTTCACTCTTCCTATCTTTTCACCGTCTTTTGTGAAGACTTTTTTGTAAAGATATTTTGTGAGCCCATTTTTCTTGTTCACATCATTTTTTTTTGTTGATATGATTTTTATTTCATTCAAATTTTTCACCTGTTATAGATATTTATTGTAATTATTCTTTTTTATTTTTTCTTTTTATTTCTTTTTTATTAATCTAACTATTTAAATATTTTATTTAAATAATAATATGAAAAGCGTTATCGCAACCATCTTTATTGCTTGTCCTGATAAAAAATATACGAAAAACTTTATCTTATTGTATCTGAACACTCCAAGGATCAAGCTTACTTGTTGGCTTGGTAAAAAAGGTATCGCGTTTATTATGAAAATCCCTAGTTTACCATACCTATTGAGCTTAACTTTTATAGCATAAAACTTTTTAGTGCTTATTAGTTTCTTTGATAGATTACTGAATCTATATCCTATAAATAGGTTTATTCCATATGATAAGAATAATCCTAAAAGATAAAGGAGTATTATTAGTAAAGTGTAAGGATTTTTACGTACGAATTGAGCATATAATGCTTCCATAGGTAAAGGAACAAAAAAGAGCCCTCCAAAAAATGCTAGCATGAAAAGTCCCTGAAGAGTATAATTTGATAGGTTTGTCTTAAAAAAGTCTATCAGATCTGTAAAAAACACATTGTTGAATAATGTCAAATGTTTTAGATAAATAAAGTAAAGGGATATAATAAAACCTGAAAAAATGAATATTCCAGCAAGAGAAAGTCCATTGACTATCTTTCTTTTCTTATTATACTCAAAGATTGAATTTTTCCCCATAACCTTCATGTTTTAAAGAAAAGATTACCTCTATTTAAATAAGTTTTTGTTAGAAACTTTTTTATACTCCTGATATCATTATCTGGTTCATGGGAAAAAGAGTTGAACTAATCTTTATACTATTTATAATATCTTTTTCTATATTTTCTTTAGCTGCAACAGATCCTAATCTTGATTCTGATAATGATAAGATAAAAGACATTAATGATGAATTTCCTTTTGACTATGATAATGATGGAATTCCTGATTCATATGAGGAAGAACATGGCCTAGATCCTAAAAAGGATAGCACTAAAATAGATACAGATTCTGATAGCCTTTATGATGTACAAGAATATGAGTTAGGTTGCGATCCGAACAATCCAGATACTGATGGGGACGGGTATCTTGATGGAAATGAAGTCAATATAAAGATGACTAGTCCTACAAACAAGTTTTCACCGTTTGACATTGATAAGCTTATGAGTTTACTTATTCCTTTATTGATAATACTTTTGATCATACTTATAGCATTCTACATTATAATAACCAAACTTAAAAAAGAGAAAGAACCAAATGAAGAAGAGACTCCTAAAAAAGGATTCAATATAAACTTTTCAAACTTATTCAAATCATCAAATAAGAAGCAAGATAAATCTTCTAAAGAGATAGATGATATTGATGAAGAAAAAGATAAAAAAACTGAGAAGAAAGCTGTTGAACAAGATAAGAAAGAAGGTATACTAAAAAAATTACTTAAGATATTAGAGCTTATCCTTGGACCTGATATTAAGAAAGCGAAAGCTAAAAGACTAGCTGAAGAAGAAAAAGAAAAAGGTCAAGAAGAAGAAAACGATGAAGTAGAAGAATATGATACTGGGTATGAAAATAATGATGATTCAAAAGAAGCAAACCCGAATAGTTTTTTGATGCGTCTTCTTAGTAAAAACAAAAGGAAGAATAAGATACAGGATGTATTTGAATATTTTGATAAGGAAATTGATGAGGAAGAGCTTAATTTCTTAAAAGAGAAAAAGACGAAGCAAGAAGTGATTGATTTCTTAAATAAAAGAAAAGAGATGAAGAAAAAGATTATGGAAGAATTGAAAAAACAAAAAACTTCTGAAGTAAAAGAAACTGTAAAGACTCCTACAAAGCCAAAACCTAAAGAAGATACTGTTTTTGATAAGCTTGAAAAGATAAGCGATGAAAATTATGAAGATAAGCTAAAATAAGCTAAATATATATTTTTGAATTTTTATCAATGAGCTGATAATCAAAATTACCATAAGGATATAATAATGAAGGAACTTTCTTCCTATGAATATCAGTTGTTATCATTTCCTGTGCTAGAACTTGACCATATCTTATATTTGATTTTAAGAATTCTCCTTTTTTTTCAGCTAAAAACCTTCTAAATCCACTCTTGATTAAACTATTAGAATCTTGAACATCAAATATCCAGATTCCTTTTTCTATCCTAAAAAAAATTTGTTGCGCAAATTCAGAAACGCAATTGTTCAAGTATGCACCATGTATAATCATATTAAAATCATTATCTAAACCCTCCAATAAACCATCAAATTTTTCAAACATGGATGATGCAACAAATCCAGTATTATAAGATCTTTTACCATTGCTATCCTGAAGATGACCTGAATATATGAATCTTGAATCATCTATATTCTCAAAAAAATTATCGATTGTCGACCCTATCGGCTTGATAAGAATCACATCATTTTCTTTCTCTATTTTTTTTAGATTTTGCTTATAGACCTCATACAGCCCTTTCTTTTTATTGAAAGGAAATGTTTCCTCATACCATTTTTCTGGATGTAAAGGATGAACAAATATATTTATAGATGTCATGATAAGTTTTATTTGTTTAGGATTATTTAAGCATATTGATGCTATTCTGCTTGAAAAAGATTTTTAAACATCTGTTTTTTCTTTAATATTTATGATAGTTGATGTTCATGCTCATCTTGATCATTCTTGTATTATTGATGACATTTATGAAATAATCGAGAATGCTAGAAAAGCAGGTGTTAAGGCAATAGTCACTAATGGTATCAATAAGGATACGAATAGGTTGACTTTGGAACTTGCAGATA
>PKTL01000014.1 GCA_002867475.1 Candidatus Woesearchaeota archaeon | reverse complement strand
TGCATTTCAGACAGTTATTTCGTAACTTTTTTTATTCCTATTTGTGAATACCCAATTAGCATGTGATGTCCAGTGTTTAAAAAAAACAAAAAACCTTGATTTATCTTCTTTTTATAGTTCATCATTTGAAAGATTATATGATTTAACATATCCTAATCTTTTGAAAAAAAATGAAAAAACATATGAAAAAATGATGGATCAACTCGAAGATCTATCAAAAAGTTTTGATTTTATATCTTTTTTGAACATAAATGATGTCTTGTTCTATGCAAAAAAATTGAAAGATAAAAAGATACGTTTAGTAGGGTTTTTTAATAAAGAGGAATTAAACAATCTGATATATAAAGATGTTAAAATAGTCAATTTCATATTAAAAACATTAGATTTGATAATTGTGGATTCTGAACTACTTTCTTTATCTAATTACAATTCTTTAGGTAATCTTAAAAATGAATATCAGAAAAAAGTATTTTTTACAAGGTTTGAAGATAAAAAAAGATTATATTTTTTGATATATGAAATGCTATTTAACAACAAGTTTATAGATCATGTAAGTATCAAGCTATTATCTAAATGTAATGCTCAATGTGTAATGTGCGATATTGGAAATAAGATAGGTGGTGAATATTTTCTTGAAAAAGGTTTAATTTTAAAAATATTGGACGAACTAAAAGAGCTCGGTGTGGAATTTGTCACTTTTACAGGAGGAGAACCAACTCTTAGAAATGATTTGGTTGAGTTGATTGAACATGCTAAAAGATTAGGATTTAAAGTTTTCTTGAGTACTAATGCTCATCTTCTTACAAAAGAAAAGATTTTAGGGTTGAAAAAAGCAGGTCTTTTCGGATTCAAGTTTTCTTTAGATTCAATAGATAAAATGAAACATGATAATATTCGTAGGATAAAAGATAATTTTGATCAAGTAATATCTTCAATTGAAGAAAGCATTAAAGAAGGAATAGAAGTATCTGTAAATTCTGTAATAATGAATCATACATACAAAGAAGCTTTAGATCTTTTAGAATATTTATCAAATCTTGGAGTTAAAAATATTTCATTTTCTATGCTTGAAGAAGAAAATGAATCCTTAAAATACGTCTTAAATAAAGAGCAAGTAAAAGAATTTTATCTTGAAGTGATGCCAAAGCTATATTCTTTAGCAAAAGAAAGGGAAATTCATTGTAGGATAAATCCTCAATTTGAACAGATAGCAGATCCAAAAATAGGAAAGGTGAATAAAATCCTAATAAAAAATCTTGATAAGTTCGATGAAGAGATTAATAATTTTACAGAATTAAAATATGGAAAAACTTTCTTCAATAAAAATCCATGTAAAACAATCACTACCTCTTTTATGATAAGAGAAAATGGAAAAATATATCCTTGTTGTATGGCATCAGGAAGTAATATGAAAATGGGTGATATCAAGACTCAATCAATAAAAAACATCCTTGAATCAAAAAAATATTCTCTTTTCAAAGAAGATATCTCCAAAGGTAAAAATTCTATATGTGAATATTGTAAAGATGGGATTTTTGAAAATAATGATGATACATAAGGGTTTTATTTTATTAATTTCTCATATATTTCTTCAAGATGCTAATTTTGAATATTTATATTGAAATCTCTTTTTATTTTTTCTCTAGCAAAAAGACCAACTTTTTCCCAAATATTTGTATTTCCATAAACATATTCCATCTTTTCAAACAATTCTTCAACATCTTTTTCTCGAACCATATAACCAGACACATTTTTCTCTATAAGCTCATTTATGCCTTTATGTGATGTGGATATCACAGGCATTCCTGTACTCATCGCTTCCATTAACACAACAGGAATTCCTTCAGAATCATTATTTTCTCCAGTTATCGAATGAAGTATGAATATATGGTTTTTATGCAACACCTTTTTGATATTATTGTTTGATAATCTATCTTCTAACTTGACCTTTCTTTTTAAATTGTTCTTACTTATGAAATCCATCAATTTATTCTTTTCTTTTCCTTCACCAATAATAGTCAAAAAAGAATTAGGGTATTTCTTATTGAACAGATAAAAGGCCTTTAAAGTATAGATCATTCCTTTTTTAGGAACCAACCTACCAATACTAATAAATCTAATCTCCTCATTTTTAGAAAAATCTCTTTTTTTATATGAAAAAAAATCAGTATTTATCCCGCTATGATGGATTTTGATTTTATCTTTAGGGCAACCTCTTTCTATCAGATCAAACATCATAACCTTTGACCGTACCAAAAATAAATCTCCTTCTTCAAAAACTTTAGAAAAATCAAGATTTTTAGAGTAAAGATCATATCCTCTAACTGAAGAGATGAGTTTTGTATCTGTCACGGTTTTCAATTTTAAAAAGAAAAAAGCATCAGTTAAATAACTAGCATGCAAAATCTTTATTTTTTTATCTTTTATGATCTTAACGCAATCTTTGATAAATTCCTTATAGAGTACTTTATCTTTTTTCATTATCAAAG
>PKTL01000048.1 GCA_002867475.1 Candidatus Woesearchaeota archaeon | reverse complement strand
AACCACCGGACAAAGAGTTTTCGACGTTTTCTTCCCATTAGCAAAAGGTGGAGTAGCAGCAATCCCAGGACCATTTGGAGCAGGAAAAACTGTTTCACAACAGCAATTAGCTAAATGGTCAGACGCAGAGATCATCGTTTATGTAGGATGTGGAGAAAGAGGAAACGAAATGACAGAAGTACTAACAGAGTTCCCTCACTTAACAGACCCAAAAACAGGAAAACCACTGATGAACAGAACAGTACTAATCGCAAATACTTCTAACATGCCAGTAGCAGCAAGAGAAGCTTCTATTTATGTAGGAGTAACAATCGCAGAATACTTCAGAGACATGGGATATAGTGTAGCTATGATGGCAGACTCAACCTCAAGATGGGCAGAAGCAATGAGAGAGATCTCAAGTAGGCTAGAGGAGATGCCAGGAGAAGAAGGATACCCAGCTTACCTATCAACAAAACTAGCAGAGTTCTATGAAAGAGCAGGAAGAGTAAAACCACTAGGAGTTGATAAAGAAGGATCAGTCTCAGTAATTGGAGCGGTAAGCCCAGCAGGAGGAGACTTCTCAGAACCAGTAACTCAAAGCACACTAAGAGTAGTAAAAACATTCTGGGCGCTAGACGCAAAACTAGCTCAAAGAAGACACTTTCCAAGTGTAAACTGGCTAACAAGTTACTCGCTATATCTAGAGCAGCTAGCACCATGGTTTGCAGAAAACGTAGCAAACGACTGGAGAGAAACAGTAAATGAGATGATGACAATACTACAAGAAGAAGAAAAGCTTCTTGAAATCGTACAATTAGTCGGAAGCGACTCACTACCAGAAAAACAACAATTAACATTGGAAGTAGCAAGACTTATCAGAGAATTCATCTTGCAACAGAACGCTTTCCACGACATTGACACTTATTGTGAACTGAAAAAATCATACAAATTGATGAAGACAGTTCTTGGATTCCAAGACATTGCAAGTGCAGCACTTAAGAGAGGAATAAGGATCCAAGACATACTAAAGACAGAAGCAAAGGACAAAATCTCAAACGCTAAGTTCGAAGAAGACTACAACAAAGTTCTTGATGGCGTAGCAGCAGAGATGAAAAAAGAGTTCGATAAGCTTTAGGAGGTCAAAAAAATGGTAAAACAACAAAAATTCAAAATGCTCAAAAGCATTGCTTTTGGCATACCAAATTCAAATTCGAATTTAAGTATTTTTGAGCTTCACAATTTTTTAGGAGGAACTAAAAAATGGTAAAGGAATATAAAACAATCGAAAGGGTTGCAGGACCTCTAGTATTCGTAAAGAAAACAGACCCAGTAGGTTACGGTGACCTAGTAAAAATTTCACTTCCTGACGGATCAATGAAAAATGGACAAGTATTAGACACATCAGAAGAGATGGTAGTAGTACAGGTATTCGAAGGAACAGCAGGAATAAACAGAGAATCAGGAGTAACATTCCTAGGAGAAAACATCAAGCTACCCGTGTCAGAAGACATGCTTGGAAGAATCCTAAACGGAGCAGGAAAACCAATTGATGGCGGCGCTGAAATAATTCCAGAAGAATCAAGAGATATCATCGGAGCAGCTATGAATCCCTATAGTAGGCAAAGCCCAGAGGACTTCGTACAAACAGGAATAAGCACAATTGACGCTACAAACACACTAGTTAGAGGACAAAAACTACCAATATTTTCAGGATCAGGTTTGCCTCACTCAGAAATCGCTTTGCAGATTGCTAGACAAGCTAAAGTAGTAGGACAGAAAGAAAACTTCGTAGTAATATTCGCAGCAATGGGAATCACAAACGAAGAAGCACAATACTTTATGAGAGACTTCGAAGAAACAGGTGCACTTGAAAGATCAGTTGTTTTCTTGAATCTAGCTGACGACCCAGCAGTAGAAAGGATCATTACGCCAAGAATGGCACTAACTGCAGCTGAATATCTAGCTTTTGAAAAAGACATGCACGTATTAGTAATCTTAACAGACCTAACAAACTATTGTGAAAGTTTACGAGAAATTGGTGCAGCTAGAGAAGAAATTCCAGGTAGACGAGGATATCCAGGATATATGTATACTGACCTAGCAGAACTGTATGAAAGGGCAGGAAGTATCAAAGGAAAGAAAGGGTCAATCACTCAGATTCCAATCCTTACAATGATTGGTGATGATATTACACACCCAATCCCAGACCTAACTGGTTACATTACTGAAGGACAGATTGTACTTAGTAGAGAGCTTCACAGGAAAGGTATCTATCCACCTGTAGACGTTTTACCCTCACTATCAAGGTTGATGAACGCAGGAATAGGTGAAGGAAAAACAAGAGAAGATCACAAGAACGTTTCAGACCAGCTATACGCAAACTATGCTGAAGGAAGAGACCTAAGAGGGCTTGTTGCAATAGTCGGTGAAGAAGCACTTTCAGAAAGAGACAAAAGACTACTGAAGTTCGCTGATGCTTTCGAAGACAGATTTGTAAGACAAGGACGAAACGAGAACAGGGATATCGATAAAGACACTCTAGCTCTCGGATGGGACCTATTCAGTGCAATTCCAGAACACGAGCTTACAAGAATCAGTCCAAAATTAAAAGAAAAATATTACAAGAAAAAAGATTAAAATCTTTTTTAAGATTAATATATGTGAAATTAAATAAAATGTATGTAAAAGGACAAATAAGATATATGGAAGAAAATTTTAAATTAATTGGTTCTCCAGTACCAAATCAAAAACAAGTTTATTTTGATGTTGGGGAAAAACATCCTTCTTTATTTGAAAGTGAACCTTGGTTATTATTTGATTTAATAAAAATACATCCTGAAAATACGAGGACTGATGCTAGAGATTTAGTTATTCAAGGAAAACCTGGGAAAATAGTTTTAGGAGAATATTCAAGAATGGGTGAGAGAACTGTTTTACGGGCTGATGAAGTTAGAAAAGGAAGTTTTCACACTAATGCAAGTGTTGGCGACGGATGCACTTTTCATTCGACAAATAATGAACTTGGAAGATGTCAGGTAAGAAATTATGTGACTTTTCATGGATGTAAAGTTGGTGATGATGCTAAAATTGGTAAAAGGTCTATTTTAGACGTTGCAGCTGTAATCCCTTCTGGCATAAAGGTTGGAGATTGTTGTTATGTTCCTTTCGAAGTTAATCAAGATGTTCCTTCAGGAACTATTTTTTTATCTAAAGATTTAGTGGTAAATTTACCTGAAAAAGCTATGGGCTTACAAATGGATAAATATCATGATGCTTTTGTCGAAATAAAAAGTTTACAACCTAAAGAGCATAGGTTAAATTTAAAGGATATTGGATATTTTGATCCTTTATCTTTTATAAAAAAATATAATTTAGCAGTTAATGGAGGGATTAAAAATACTTATGTTGGCCCTTTCGCATTAGTTGATAATTGTGGATTCTTAGGTTCTAATGTAAATGTTCAGGATCATAATATTAGGATAGCAACCAATTTTTTTGGCAATAATATAGGTGCACATGGAGTTTATACTCAGAATGTTGATTTGCATGATGGTGCTTCAACTTTATTTCATGCGTTACTTGAAAATGTTGTTTTAGAAGAAGGAGCGGTTGCTGGCCCATTAGCAACAATTGTGGGATCAGTAACTGAGAAATTAGTTATTCCTAGAGGTCAATTTGTGACGGGTTATGTGACTCCAGAAAATTATGGTGAATTAATGAAAAATAAAATTGTTAAAGAAGATGAGAAAATAATTGCTTTTATGACACCTGTGAAAGAAGTTGAAGGATTAGAAGATCGGCTTGTGCACATTCAAGAACTCCATCATGAAGAAGAAGGACATTATCATAAAGGTTCAAATATAATTGCAGTTCCTCAGGAAGTAATTTTTAATCCAATAAAAAGAGAACAAGCTAAAAGTATGAAAAAGTTACTGGGTAATTAAAATGACACAAAACGTTAAACCAACAAGAAGCGAATTAATGATCTTAAAAAAGAAGATTAAACTAGCTAAAAGTGGATACAATTTATTGAAGAAGAAAAGAGATGGGTTAATCCTTGATTTCTTCGAGATATTAAAAGAAGCTAAAACTCTAAGAGGGGAATTAACTCAATTATATATCGAAGCTAATAACAAGATGAACATGGCAAGAGCTTTAGAATCAGATATAAAGATCCAAAGTATAGCAATGGCATCAAACAGTGAACCTGAAATAACACTTGACACAAAAAATATTATGGGTGTAGTTGTTCCAAGGATTGGTGGTGAAAAAATCATTAAAAATGAGAAGCAAAGAGGTTATGGTTTAATCAACGTGTCAAGCGCTGTTAATGAATCAGCAAAAGCTTACGAAAAAGTTATTCAAAAAGTTGTTCAAGCAGCTGAAGCAGAAACAAGCATGAAAAAGCTTTTAGAAGAGATTGAAAAAACTAAGAGAAGGGTAAACGCGCTTGAGTTCGAAGTTATTCCTAAGATGGAAAACGTTCAAGCATTCATCAAGTTAAGACTTGAAGAGATGGACAGAGAAAACATCTTTAGGATGAAGAGAATCAAGGCTTAAGCCTTTTTTACTATTTTTTAGTTAATATTTTGCATAATCTTTAAATAAAATAATTCATTTCTTTTTTTATGCAACCTAATACTTATTTGGAAGATGAAACTGATGATGTTTATTTATTGACAAAGTATCCTTTTCCTTTCTATATCTTATCAACTCTTTATAGTTCAGAAAAATATGTAGATGAGAGTCATTTGATTCTTGAAAATGGGGAAGAATTCTATAGGAGATTAACTAGCGGACAAAAAGTTATGCCAAAAAAAGACTTTCCTGAAGAATTGACTGAATTTCTAGCTCCTGAATATCAGAATAATAAATATGTTGTTCCTTTACCTAATTATTATTGTATGGATGAAGACTTTTTAGAAACTTGCACAAGGGAGCCTATTGTAAATATTTTAAAGCTAGAAGAAATACTTCAAGGTTTTCAAGGTGTTAAACCTGAATCATTCATAATATTAGAAAATGGAGTGTTTTTTGCAAATGATCAGATGGCAGGTATTGCACATGAATCTGTCAAAACTATAACAACTTATCAACACATAAATAGGTGGGCTAAAGATCTTAGAAGAGAAGCTGAAAATTCATTTTATCAAGGAATCAGCACTATGGGGGATTTATCCAATAAAGGTCATTCTCGAGTTGGCGGCGGATATTATAATCATGATGTATTAACGGTTTTACCTTCTGGACATGTTGTAAATGTAGGTGGGTAATTAAAACTTATTTCTAAAATGTTTATTATGTGCGTATTTAGTAAGTCCACCAATTGCAAGAAGAGATAATCCTCCAATAAGGTAAAACTCGTTTTCTGCTAGTTTACTTGTGTAGAATTCAGGATTTTGATTATATAGTTCCCTAGCTTTTTTAGGCATAAGAATATTTGCTCCTTTAAAAGTACAATATAATCCTGCTCCTAAGACTATGTCTTCTAATACTTCTATCATAATATTTTGGGAATTTATTTCTTTTTATAAAACCACTAGATTAATATAAAATAATATAATCTCTTAATTTATGAAAGTTGCAGGAGTTGAGGAAGCTGGTCGTGGACCTGTCATCGGACCGCTAGTAATGGCTGTTTGTACTATTGATAACTCTAAGCAAAAAATGCTTACAATTGAAGGCGTTACTGATTCAAAGCTTCTTACACCAATAAAAAGGGAGCAATTGTTTGAAAAGATAAAGGAACTTGTAGATGATTACAAGATAATAATTGTCAGTCCTACTGAAATTGATGAAGCACTCAATAATCCTAACAATAACTTGAATCTTCTTGAAGCACAAACTAGTGCAAAATTATTGAAGCAAGTAGATTTTGAAAAAGCAATTCTTGATTGTCCAACAGCAGACACAAAGAAATATGCAGAAACAGTAAAAAGATTGACTGAAAAAGAGGGTGAATATTTAGCAGAACATAAAGCTGACTTGAATCATCCAATAGTTTCAGCTGCATCAATCCTTGCAAAAGTTACAAGGGATAAGGAGATAGAAAAATTGCAAAAAGAATTAGGTGTTGATTTTGGTAGTGGGTATCCAAGTGATCCAAAAACAAAGGAATTCATAGAGAAGAACTTTGAAGATCCAAAATATGAAAATATCTTTAGAAAAACTTGGGATACATATAAGAAATTAGTCGAAAAAAAGAATCAGACAAGCCTTTTTGATTATTAAATTTTATAGGAATATATTTAAAGATACTTTTTAATAATTTTATTATGATTGATGAGCAAACGCTTGATTGGATAAGAAATCAGAAGAATAATGGATTCACTGCAGAGCAGATAGGTAACCAATTGCTTCAAAAAAACCACACTTATCAAGAGATTGAAGATGCTTTGATGAAAGTAGGGAAAGAGAATAATGAAAAGTTTGAAAGTGCTTCCTCTAAAAAAACACCACTTTCTTTAAAATTAATTGCTATTGGTAATATAGTTTTCGGTGCATTTGGTGCAATAATCTCTTTACTAATATTCATATTCGGTGGAATGATTACTATAATGCTTGGACAATTAGCTCCTGTGTTTGCTATATTCACTTCATTTATCAACATTTTTGCTGTTATAAATTTATTAATAAATATATTCTATATCTATTTAGGAATTTCTTTACTAAAATTGAAGAATTGGGCAAGAATAACAAGTTTGGTTTTTGTTTATATTGGGATAATAATGTCTTTGATAGGTGTTATTGGTTCAATAATAGATAGTAGATATGATATAACTATGATTTTTAATATTGTTTTCTTTGTTACAGGTGGTTTATTTGCATATTATTATCATCATATAAAAAAATATTTTGTGTAAGGATGATTTAAGATGGTAACAATTCTAAATCAAGACAAAAATATAATACTTGAATTAAAGAAAATAGGTTTTGTTGAAATAGGAACAAAAACTCAATATGAAATTTCTAGATTGGTATGCTCCAATCCAAAAGCAACAGCAATACTTTATACAAGTAAAAAATTATTGATTCAAGCATCAAAAGAAAATGAAGAAATAATTCTTGAAAAACTTGGAGAAAAAAGTAAAGAAGTTGATAAAAAAGAAAAAGATGTGTTCATTTCAAAAACTATTTCTGGAATCGCTGTTGGTAGTGATGAGACTCTTAAAGGAGATACTTTTGGAGGCCTTGTTGTTGCTGGAGTATTATGTGATGATATAACAAGACAAAAATTAAAAGAATTAGGTGTTGATGATTCAAAAAAGATAAGTGATGATATGATACCTTTTTTAGCTGAAAAAATAAGAAAAATTGCTAATTATTCAGTTCAAAATATTTATCCCGAAGAATATAACAAGAATTCTCAGACAGAACTTATGAATAAACTTCATAGACAAGTTTATCTTGATCTTGGTGGAAAAGGAACACATATTGTTGATAAATATCCTGGCTGCAGAGTTGGGGATGTTATCGAGACTAAAGCAGAAGATAAATATGTTGAGGTGGCAGCAGCATCAATTATTGCTAGAGATGAAGGATTAAAACAATTAGAAGAATTAACAAAAAAGTTAAAATTTAAGGTCCCAAAAGGTTCAACTCATGTAAAGCACGCATTATTGTTCTTGAAAAAATCACAAAAGAATCCAAAAGATTTTGTGAAATTTCATTTTAAGAACGTTCAAGAGGTTTTTAGATGATAAAATTTCAAGAAGGTGAATTAAAACTTCTTTGGAGATTTTATATTTCAAGATTTTTAGGTGATTCATTTAACATTTTTCTATTTTATTGGATAGTTTATATGAAAAATCTTTTTTCATTTACAGAACTTTCAATATTAATAATAATTTTTAGTGTTTCTCCAGTATTATTTGAAATCCCAACTGGGGTTTTTGCAGATATTTATGGAAGGAAAAGTTCAGTTTTGGTAGGTTATTTTTTATTGAGTTGTGGTTTTATTTTGATTGGGCTCACAACTAATTATTTTTTATTAATGGCTTTATTTGTTTTGATTGGTTTGTCTGTTGCTTTTACTAGTGGTGCTTTAAATGCTTGGCCAATTGATAAGCTTATTGACAATAATAGAACTAATTTACAGACTAGTTTTTTTCAAAAAAATGCTATAATCAATAGTTTTAGTAAATTTATGGCTGCAATTGTAGGAATAATTTCAGTGAAATATTTACCTTTTAATTTTATCTGGTTCATTACAAGTTTTGGAATTTTTTTATCAATATTTATATTATTTTTTGAAAAAGAACATTTTGAGAGGAAAGCTGATAAATTAAAAGATGCATATATTGAATTTGGAAAAACTTTGAAAAAAGGAGTTAAGTATACTTTAAATCATAAAAATTTATTATTAGCAAGTTTTTCCTTGATAGTTTTTTTTGCAGCATTTAGTTTTTCAAATATTTCATGGGAACCAGAAGCAATGAATTTAGGATTGCCTTTGAACTTACTTGGATTATTTGCTTTGTTTAATTCAATATTAGGTTATTTAATAGCTTCAAATTATGGTAAGGTTACAAAAAGAGTCGGTGTTAAAAAAACACTTATTCTTGGAATAATTATATATTCTTTAATACATTTTTTTGCAATTAGAATATATGAGCCTTATTTTTTCTTATTTATTTATGCGCTTAAAGATTCAATGTGGATGGGTTATTTATCTCCTTTATACTTTGGAATGTTACATGACTTTTATGAGTCAAAAATAAGAGCTACTTTAGAATCATTATTAAGTATGGTTCTTAGCGGTTCCATGTTAATATTTATTTTTTTAGGTGGTTTGCTTAATGATTTTTTAGGTCCAAGATTTGCAATTTTTACAACTGGTGTTTTAGTATTATTAACTATTCCTATCTTAAATAAAGTTAATCATAAATAATTTCTTACATAAATAGATATATTTCTTACATAAAAGATTATAATATATTAATTTCTTACATAAATAGATAAATTATTATTATTTTATTATTTTTTCTTACAAAAATAGAAAAAAATTCGAAAACTTTATAAAAAGACTTACATAAATAGAACTTATTAAGGTGGGAATTAATAGAGGCGCAACTAATTTAGATAAAGATTCAACTAATTCTAAAACCGAAAAAAAGCTTTACAATTTCCTTCTTGACAAAGGTCTCATTACTGAATATATTGAATGGGAAGAAAAAAACAAACCAGGAATACCTGTCCACATATTCAATTCCACACTTGGTCCTTACGAATCTATCTGTAAATACCTTAAAGAACAAGGATTCAAAAACGCAGAAATAGCTAGAATGACAGGACGTGACAGTAAATCAGTCTGGCAAGCTATAAACAAAGCAAAAAAGAAATACTCAAAAAAATTCTTGAACAAAAAATCAGAATACGTCCTACCTTATGATGTTCTACAAGATGATAAATATAGTATTCTAGAAAATATTGTAACCCGCCTTAAAACACAATATAATCTAGGCTTCACAAAGATAGGTGAATTGATAGATAGAGATCCAAGAACGATTTGGACTATATATCAGAGGTCAATTAAAAGATGAAAGACAAAAAATTAGATAAGATGTACTGGCAGGTTGTATCTGTCCTTCTAGTAGTCTTAAGTCTTTTGATTGTCGGAAAATTCACTGGATTGGTTGTATCAGATAATTACAATGAGCTTGTTGTTGGTGAGAATTTTAGTGAGAACTCAACATATGAATTATATATACAGAACTTGACATCGCTCATGATCTCTGGAAAAGTATATGGCTCTGGAACTGTTCAGGTTTATTTAGAAACAGACAATGGAACTTATTTGGTATATGATAGTGTTAGTGATACTGAAACACCAAGCAATTTGCTTACTGGTTATGTTGTTTTTGATAATGAAACAGGAAGTGATGAAGAACTAACTGATGATGAAGTAGTTGAAGAAGCAGAAGAACCAACCGAAGAAATTATTGAAGAACCTGTTGAAGAGGAAATTGTTGAAGAAGTTATAGAAGAACCTGTTCAAGAAGAAATCGTTGAAGAGATTGAACAGGAAGAATCAATAAATGAATCAGAACCAATAGTTGAAGAAGATGTCGTTATCGAAGAATCAGTTAATGAAACAGAAGAAATAATACTTGATGAAGAAGTTATTAATGAGACTGAAGAATCAGTTGTTAAAGAAGAAATAATAAACGAATCAGTTGAATCAGAGATTAATTTTTCAGAAGATATAGAATTAAATTTGACTGAAGAAGTTATTGAAAACATTACAGTTGAAGAAAATAATACAGAAGTATTAATAGAAAATATTACCTTTGCAAATGAGACCGAAGTAAATATAACAGAAGTCAATATATCCATTGAATTGAACGAGACAGAAGTTAATATTACTTTGAATGAATCAATAACCATTTCAGATAATGTTTCTGAAGTGATTGAAAATGTTTCTATTAATATCACAACCAATGTCTCTCTAAACACCACCTTAAATATTTCAGTTAATCAGACATTGAATGTTAGTATTGATGAGACAGAAAATTCATCAGTTGAATCAGAGGAGATTATAGAAGAACTTGATGAAATAATTGAACCCGTTGAAAACTTAACAGTTGAAGAAGAGTTGAATATGAGTGTTGTTTTGAACGAATCAAACACTACAATAGTTAATGAAACAATTTTTGAGATTCCTGTTTCGGAATTTTCTAATGAGTGTGGTGAACTTTGTGCTTTACCAGTTGATTCAGAAAATTACGTTTTGAAAATAGTTGTTGATAATGCCACTTTAACGCTTGACAAGATCATCTATCAGACCAAGCAGCCAATCTTTAACATTACAGTTCAAGAAAATTATTTTGTTGGTGAAGATCTGAACTTGTCTTATGTTCCAAAATATGCTCTTGCAAGAATCTATGTTGATGGTGACAGAATACTTGGTGATTACACTTTTGAAAAAGTAGGAACCTATGATCTAAAAGTTTACTTAAGGCATCTTGGTTATGAGTACGAAGAGAACTTCACTCTTTTCGTTGAAGAAAATAAAACAGATCTAAATGTCAGTTTAGATTATCTAATCTCTTTGGCTGAGTTTGTTGTTGAAGATGATTTAGTTGTTGAATTAAACACTAGCAATCTAAGTATCGAGCTTGATGCTTATTACGCTGACTTAGAAGTTGATGACGCTTATGAACTCGTTAAGGAGAAAGATAAGTTGCCAAAACTTGAATTTGAAACACCAAAAGAAAGAATTGTCAAGTATAAGGTGAAAGCTCCAAAATCAAAGAAAACCCTTGTTGATAACTTTGCTAGTTTTGATTTTGAAAATGAGTCAAGAAATAATATTTTGGTCTATCAGGATGTGGCTGAAACTAAGAAACCAAAAAAACCAAATGGAAAAGAAGGATTACTCTTTGCGTATGTTGATACAAATAATGACACATATATTGATAGGATTTATTGGTTAGCAGATTCAGATGATGAAATTGATCTTGAGGTTTTCAATGAAGAATATGAGAAGACAAAACTACCGAAGAACAATGAATATAATTACTCAATTGATTATGCTTATGATAAGTATAAGGTAAAGGCAGAAAATAGCAATTCTAAATCTAAAGCAGTAATAAATGGAATCAATAATCTTTCTGAATTCTCTGATTTCACATTCACTAAGAAACAAGGCTTTGCTACAGAAATAGTTGGAGCAAACAGTATGAACATAACCAATGCAACAATTAGTCTAGAAGTGTTTGGTGATATAAATGAGATCAAAAGATGTGGTGAATGGGACTTCGAGAATAATGTTTGTGTTGGTAATTGGGAATTTTATACAAAGAATTTCATTATTGATAATGGTACAATAACTTTTAGTGTTGATGGATTCAGTGCTTATTCTGGATATTTTTATGATAATGAATCTTCTGATTGGGATCTTGGAACTTATGTGAATACTGAATTCAACGGGACTGGAATAATTATTAATTCTCCTGATGAATTGCCAAATAATGCTAATGAAAGTGGTTGGATTAACATGACTGGCAATGTTTTACTTCTTCATATGAATGAGTCTTCTGGAACTATTGTTGATTATAGTGGTCTTGGTAATGATGGAACTCAAAGTGGTGGAGTAACATATTCAGCAGATGGAAAGATAGATACAGCAATAAGCTTTGATGGAAGTGATGATTGTTTAAGTATCACAAATCATAATAGTTTAAATTTTGGAACATCTAAAGATTTTACAATATCAACATGGATATATCCTTTAGGTTCGGTTAATTCCCAAGGTATCGTGGCAAAAAGACTTAGTTCTGGCCAATATGTTTTAGGAGTTGGTAGTACAAATTATCCTTTTATCTATTTAGCAGATTCTTCATCTAATAATCTTGGTGTTGGAGCTACTCAAACTGTTCAAATTAATGAATGGAACCATCTTATCGCAGTTTTTGATAGAAGTGAAAATGTAACCTTTTATCTAAACGGTGTCAAGGCAGGAAGTGGTGATATAACTTCTATTTTGAATATAGATAGTGCTAATATTTTAGAGATAGGTTCTGGAAATCAAGTTTCTACTGGAAGTGTATATAAAAAATTCAATGGTTCTATTGATGAAGTTGCAATATGGAACAGAACCCTTTCTATAGAAGAAATTAGAACTATTTATTTGAATCAGTATGGTAAGTATGGTAATTATACTTCTCAAATATTTGATGCTGGTAGTGTTAAATCTTGGGATAACTTGACTTTCAATAAAGAGTTCCCTTATGGCAAAGAATTACCAAGTAATGCAGTTGTTGAATCTGGATATGTTGATGGTAATATTAACATGACAGGAAATATATTGCTTCTTCATATGGATGAAAGTAGTGGGACTATTGTTGATAGTAGTGGTTTAGGAAATAATGGAACACAATATAATGGTGTTACTTATTTAGCAGAAGGTATGTTAGGAACAGCCATTAGTTTTGATGGAGATAATGATTATATCAATATTACGCCTATGTCTATAAGTAATAATTTCACATTATCTTGTTGGGTAAAAGGGGCTGTAAACCCGAGCAATCAGTCGGATTGGGCTAAATTTATTTCGGGACATAAACATTCTAATCTTAAGCATAATACTTTTTTACAATTAGGTGCCGATGGTGAATTTCAAGCAGGATTTCATGATGGTACAAATTATCAGGTTATATCAACTAATATAACAGCAACTAAAAATATTTGGTTTCATATTTTAGGAACCTATGATGGGACAGATCTTAAAATATATGTTGATGGTATTATGTCTAATTCTACAAGCCCTTCAGTAAGTGTCGATTCATTTGATGAGATGATGGTTGGTTCTGGATATGTTTTAGGAACTTATTTTTTTAATGGTTCGATTGATGAGGTTGTTATTTGGAATCGTAGTTTAAGTGCTGATGAAATAATGGATCTGTATAAGAGAGGCGCTTTAAGGTTAAATATCTCTGTCCGTGATTGTGATGATAGTAGTTGTAGTGGTGATGCTTGGGATGTTTCTTGTACGGATGCTAGTAGTTGTGATTTGAGTAGTTTATCTAGCAGTCAGTATGTCCAGTATAAAGCTGAGTTTAGTACTTTTAATGTATCTTATAGTCCTATTCTTTCTTTTGTGAATTTGACTTATGAGAATGTTAGTATTGTGACAACTCTTAATTATCCTAATAATGATAGTATTGATTTCAGCAGTGTAATTTTCAATTGTAGTGCTACCTCTGGTGCTGGTCTTGTGAATATCACTTTATATTCTGATTATAATAGTAGTTGGCAAGCAATCGAAACAAAGACTCTTGGAGGAATAAGCAATAGTACAACATTCACTAGGAATCTGTATGATGATGTTGGTGGTGATATCTTCTTCGATAATAGTTTTAGTTGGAACTGTTTGGCTTATGATACTTTAGATAATAATGCTTTTGCAAGTAGTAATTATAGTTTCAGTGCTTTGGATCTTGGTGAATATTTCGGTTCTGTTTTAAATAACAGTTTTGTTCAAATGGACACTTCTGTCCAAGCATTACCTAATAATGCTATTGAAACTGGTTCGATAAACATGAGTGGAAATGTTCTTTTGATGCATATGGATGAGTCATCAGGAATCATTGTTGATTATAGTGGTCAAGGTAATAATGGAACTCAAAGTGGTGGAGTAACATATTCAGCAGATGGGCAGATCGGAACAGCAATAAGTTTTGCAGGAGATGGAGATGCGATTGATATATCTGATGATCTTAGCTTAAGAGTTGAGAATCTAACAATTTCTTTATGGGTAAAGTCAAATGAGGTTACTGCTAGTGATATTTTAATAACAAAAAGATGGGCTGCTGCAACTAATCCTTATAATTCATATATTATAGATATTCATGCATCTAAATTCAGGTTTTCTTTAGGAAATGATTCATATAGGTCTGTTTTAACTTCTATTTCTAATGTTTCAGATGATTGGACTCATATTTCTGCTACTTTTAATGGAGATGTAATGAAAATATATATTAATGGAATTCTTGATAATTTTTCATATGATTTTTCAGGAAATTATATTGATTATACTACTTTCCCATTAGCAATAGCAAATTATGGAGCTGGTTGGGAATTTGATGGTTCGATTGATGAGGTTGCTATTTGGAATCGTAGTTTATCTGATGAAGAGATTAAAGAGATGTATGCGATGCAATTTGAGAAATATGCGGAGTATAATAGCCAGGTGTTTGATGCTGGTGGTGTTAAGTCTTGGGATAATCTGACTTTCAGCAAGGAGTTCCCTTATGGTAAGGAGTTACCAAGTAATGAAGCTGTAGAATCTGGTTATAGTGAGGGCAATATTAACATGACTGGTAATGTGCTACTTCTCCACATGGATGAGTCAAGTGGAACAATTGTTGATTATTCAGGTCAAGGTAATGATGGTAAACAAAACGGAGGGATTGCATACTCTTCGGCTGGAATTATTGAAACAGCATTAACTTTAGATGGGGATGATGATTATATAAATATTTCAGATGATAATAGTTTGGATCTAACTGATCAAATGACTATTTCTATATGGGCGAAACATATTAATCAGCAATCTAATCAGATGGTTTCAAAGCAATGGTGTGATTCAAATAGATTTTCATATTCCTTTTCTATCAATTCAAATAATAATTTACAGTTTGTGTGGGATACCGATGGTGAATGTAGCGCAGTGAATACTTTTGTAAGTGATGAACCAATTGATTCAATAAATAATTGGAGACATTTTTCTGTTGTATTCACAGATACCTCAGTAAACCTTTATGTTGATGGAGAATTGGTGGATGGATCATTAACTGGTGGTTCATATGGTTCATTATATGTTTCAGATATCCCAGTAAGGATTGGAACCTATAGAAATCTCGGAGGTGATTTTGCAGGACAATTCAATGGTTCGATTGATGAGGTTGCTATTTGGAATCGTAGTTTATCGGCTGATGAGGTTTTGGATCTGTATAAGCGTGGTGCTCTTCGTTTGAATATAAGTGTTCGTGATTGTGATGATGATGCTTGTAGTGGTGATGCTTGGGACTTGACTTGTACTGATGCTGCTAGTTGTGATTTGAGTAGTTTATCTAGTAGTCAGTATGTTCAGTATAAAGCAGAGTTGACAACTTTGAATGAGTTGTATAGTCCGATTTT
>PKTL01000006.1 GCA_002867475.1 Candidatus Woesearchaeota archaeon | reverse complement strand
TAACGGACGCGTGTAAGCACACACCCGTAGGGTTGGGTTTACACGCTGTTAGGCAAAGTAGATTACTCATTACAATATTTATCTTTAAGTAATTTGCTATTAGTATCTCCAAGTTTTTGAGCTTCTTCAACATAATAGCAACCTTTTTCAATGTTGCCAGACTTTATGTATGCTCTAGCTAATTTACCATAAATAGAACTTGCAGATTCTGGCATTAATTCAAGAATTTTAAGGTAATAATCTATCGCTTCATGAAAGCTATTGTTTTCTTCAAATTTTTTCGCAGCATTATAGAGATAGCCTAGCTTAGCTTGTATATTGCAATACTTATCTTTATACTCTATGGCATCTATATAACCTAAAAGAACTGCCATTTCCCAGTCCTCGCATGCTTCTATCTTATCTCCATTAAAGAAATATGCTTGGCCTCTGTTAAAATATGCATAGGATTCTTTAGGGTATTTTTCAATAATATATGTAAAAGATTCTATTGCCTCCTTATATTTCTTTTTTGATAAATAAAATGCTCCATCATTATGTATTTGTTGATAATTTATTTCATCTGAACTAGCATCTAGATTTATTGTAAATGGCATTCTTATTATTACAGGAGAAGGGATTCCATTATAAAAAAGAGGTTTCCAGTTATCGCTGGAATTATAAATTATTTCATCTATTGTGCTTTTGAAAACTTCATCTCCACCAACAAACTCAACATTTTCAATTCTTCCATTTTCATCAATAGCAATATCAAATATTGCATAACCAGAAATTCTATTGTCTATAATATGTTGAGGTAAATGTAGGTTTTCAAGAAAATAATTGTTGAAGTCGATGTCTTTTGACCCAAACATCGCCTTTCTTACATATTCAAAATAAGCAGTATCTGCACCATTTTTAGTAAAACATTGACCTTCTATGATCTTGCCTTCTTTGTACGATTCTATTCTTAATAGTTGTCCATTATCATAATATGATTTTAGAGGACCATGCATGTAATTATTAATAAATGTTACTTCATCAGGATGTTTATTATTATAATACCATAATTCCCATATACCATTTAGCATATTATCATTGTTTTTACCTCTTGCTATAAGTTGATCGCCACAATAAACACTAATAATACCAACAGGGACTTTAGATGCTATGAATTTCAAATATTCATTATTGTAAGGGAATATCTTGTACTTGCTCGAAATACTAAACATATTTGCATCCTCTTCAAAAATGGTGAAATACATATTCGATTCTTCACATTCAATGATCTCTCCTTTTTCTGATATTCTAAAGAATATTGTGTCATTTGAATAACCGCAAAAACTAATAATAATTAGTAGCAATATGCAATAAAATCGTTTCATAATCATCTATTTTGCCTAACGTTCCCGGGCTAAAAGACTGTGTGCGAAGCACATGGCTTTTGAGGCCGTGTTATGTGTTTTTGCCCAGATCTTCATTAAATTCTTTATCAATATATATTTTTTCATGTATATCATTAAACGATCTAGAGTTATCATTTATGAATTCGATAATACTTTTCTTTTCTTCTTCCTCTTTGACAATGATTGCAACTATATCATCACTCTCAAATGTGAGATTATATTCCTCTGGAAGAAATCCATTGGTAAGATACGTATCGAACTTTTTTCTTAAATCATTATCACTATCAGTAAATTCTTGATTAAATATTACTCTCCACTCTTTCTCATCATAAAAGATTCTTTCTGTTGATTTTTGATCTAATGGGCATTTGAAATTACCTGAGTATCTTCTTGTAATATAATCTCTATCTAAGAACTCATTATGAAGTTCAGTGATTTTATAGGTTAATGAGCTTATGTATTTATTGATAAGCAAGGCTTGTTCTTTACTCATCTTCGCGACTTCTTCGTATAAATCGAAAAATTCAGAATTAATCTCCTCAAATTTGGCATTGAAGCCATCAAAGCTTGAGTTTAATTCTTCGTAGAGATTATTATTTTTTAGTTTCCCGTTGACATATAATACTGCAACAAAAAGATACAAGGTTTCAAATTGAAATTTGTCTGGATACTTTCTACAAAGCTCCCTAATTATATGATAATTCTGTCTATGATTAATATATGTTTTGCTTAGACCAATTGAGTTCTCATGGATGTACCTAACTGGTGTAACTGAATTTCTAATGGCCCAGTCTTTTGTTAAAGCAATACCATAACTACCATAGCATTGTGTATGTGCTTTTGATTGATCGTAACGAATATCGCAAAAAGAAATACTGAAAACTTTTCTATTAATGTTTTTATAAGGTATGCTTTCATCACAAAAGCCAAACCGTAGCCCTTTATCAAGAATTTTCAATACAGTATCGAATTCTCTTGTGAAATGATATAAATAATCTGAACTAAGTCTACTTTTCATATCTTCATCTCTGGGCAATTACACATAACGGTTCCCAGCTAAGCCTTGTTGCTGTGCTGTACTGGCGCTGGGGTTATCGAGTACAGAGTGATAAAGCGGGCAGGCCTTAAGGACAGCTTTCGC
>PKTL01000044.1 GCA_002867475.1 Candidatus Woesearchaeota archaeon | reverse complement strand
CTTTCATCTTTTCTTCTTTTTCCGTCAACAAGAACTTCCTTGTTGTTCAGTATCTGCTTGACTTCTTTTGTTGTCTTGCAGTATTTTAGCATCTCTTTGAAAAATGTGTTCAATGAAACACCATATTTGAGTTCGTGCGCTCCTGGTTTTGGTCTGGAAACGAATACGTTTGATTTCCTTTTGATCTGCCAGGTTTTTGGCGTGAATATTCTTTTCAAGTGTTGTTTTACCATTTTATGTTCCTCATTTCTTGGTCATCTTTTCCTTTCTTTTATTGTCAGAAAGGTCTAGTTCTGTAATCATAAGATTTGTTGGGTTTAGAGGATATAGTGCTTTTGCGCCATCTTTTTTTATGGTGTCGATTCCTGTAACATATACTTTTGTCAGTTTTACGCTAACCTTTTCGACCTTTCCTGTTTTTCCTCTGTGTGTTCCTCTTAAGACTTTTACTTTGTCTCCTTTCTTTACTCTCACGCTTCTTTTTCCGTGCTTTTCTCTAAGCTCTTTTATTAGGTGTGTGCTTAGGAACTTGCTTTTTGTGTGAAGTGGAGCGTTTGCTCTAAACTTTCTTTGCTTTGAAGGTTTTTTGCTGTTGTTCCAGCTTTTTGAAAATTCTTGTTTCATCTTTCAACCCTCTATACTATTATGCTTGCAACTTTTGCGACAGCTGGCCATCTTTCTGTTGCTTCCTTAGCGATAGGTCCTTTGAAAATTGTTCCTTTTGGGTTTCCTTTCTCATCCTTTAGGATTACAATTGAGTTATCTTCGAACTTTATCCTTGTTCCATCGCTTCTTTTGTATTCTTTTTTCTGTCTTACTATAACTGCAAACTGGACTGTTTTTCTTATGTCTGGCTTTCCTTTCTTTACAGCTACTTGGACCATGTCCCCTACTCCTGCTGCAGGCAGTCTTCCTTTTACAGTCTTGTGTCTTTTTACAGCTGTAATCTTTACAACTTTTGCACCACTGTTATCACATGTTTCCATGTATGCTCCAACTGGAAGTGCTCTTGTTACATTTGATTTTGACGCTTTCATATTGACATCCCTATATTTTTTCTACGATTATGAAGTTCTTTGTCTTTGATATTGGTCTACACTCCATTATCTTGACCTTGTCTCCAGGTTTCACTTCTATGCATGGTGTGCTGTGGACCCTAATCTTTGTCCTTCTTTTCTCATATCTTTCGTATTTTGGTATCTTTAGCCTTCTTTCCCATTCTACTGAGACTGTCTTGTGAAAAACGTTGGATACTATTGTTCCTTCAAAGACTTTCCCTCTTAGTGAAATGTTTGAATGGAACGGGCAATTTATATCATCGCATGTGTTTTCCGGTTGTTTCACTTCGATTCCTATGTTCTTTTTCATTTTTTTATCCTCTAAGTTTGATTCAATGGACTTTTGTCCATGCTTAAATTATCTTTTTGATAATTTAATTCGATCCTCAGGTCTTTTTGTTATTTTTTCCCCTTGGATTGTTTTTCCATCGATTTTGATCGTTGCTTGTTTTTTGATTACCTTCTTAACACCTTCTTTGGTTTGCAGATGTATCATGTTTTTTGATTCATCGATTATTTTTCCGTTGAACGTGTTGTTGTGTGTTGTTATTATTGCTTCTTTTCCGATCAGTTCCGACTTTTCGAGTTTCATTGTTTGACTTCAATGCTTTCAGGTGCAAATCCCATAGTTACAAGGACTTCCTTGCTTCTTTGAGTGTGTGCTCCTTGAAGTTCAATCACTCCATCCTTTGCTGTGCCTCCGCACGCAAATGTGTTTTTCAGCTTTTTTGTCACGTCTTTTAGGTTGATATCCTTGTCGGTTATCCCTTCGATGACTGTGTATTTCTTGCCGAATTTTTTCTTAATGGTGTAAATTTTTATTGTCAAGCTTTCTTTGGCGATTGTCTCGCAAACACAAAGCTCCTGTGGTAGTCCGCATGTAGTACAAATCTCACTCATTTTTCGTTCTGTATCGTTTTTATCCTCGCAATTGTTTTCTTGATCGTTTTCACCTGACCGGAATTCTTGCTTCCTTGCCCAGTTGAAACTTGTGCGTTTAATTTGATAAGTTCTTTTTTTGCCTCATCAATTTTTTTGTTCTGCTCTTCAGCGCTTAGGTTTCTGATCTCTTTTGTTTTCATTTTTCAGCTACCTCTTCAGCCTTTTCTTCAGTTTTTGCTTTTTTAGCTGGAGCTTTTTTCTTAACAGCTTTCTTTTTTGGAGCAGCTTTTTCTTCAGTTGCTTCAGTTTTTGGTTCTTCAGTTACTGCTTTCTTCTCAACTGCTTCTTTTTCAGCTTCGAACTCTTCAGTTGTTGTTTCTTCCTCTACTACTATAGGTTCTTCAACTGTTACTTCTGAAGTTTCTTCTAGTTCTTCAGCTGCTTCTTCGCCGATTAGTCGGATGTCGTACGGTAACCTGATGTTTGCTGGCATTATCTTTACGATTATTCCTACGGTTCCAGTCTTTAGCTGTGCTGATGCGTATGATGTCTTTACATCTGTAAGTGCTATATTGCCGCATTTCTTTAGGTATCCTGCGTAGAATCTCCAAGTCTTTGCTCTACTGCTTGGAATCTTTCCGCTGATTAGTATCTCTACACCGATCGCTCCATCTCTTAAAACATCGGTCATTACCTTGTGTCCGATTCCTTTGAATCTTTGACTACCATATCTTTCAAGGTTTCCAGCGATTCCTTCTGCTACAATTTGCGCGTCTAGATTTGGCTTTTCTACCTCATTGATCTCGATTTGTGGGTTTTCAAGCTTAAACTTGTTCTTCAAGGTCTTTGTCAATGTCTTGATGTTTGCACCTTGTCTTCCGATTATAAGTCCTGGTCTTGAAGCTGTAATGATAACCTTATCTCCTAATGGGGATTTTTGGATCTTTGTATTACTATGCCCAACATTCTTTAGGTTTTCAGTCAAGTATTCTTGAACTTGGAATTCCTTTAGCTTGTCGCTTATGAATTTTCTTTCAATCATTTTTCTTTTACCTCAGCTTGCTTCTCAGCTTTTGGTGTTTCTTCCTTAGTTGCTGGTTTGCTTTCAGCTTTAGGTTTTGGTGTTTCTTTTTTTGGTTCAGGTGCAGATTTAACTGATTCTTTAGCTGGTTTAGCTTTTGTTTCTGCTTCCTTAACCATTATCTCGATATGTGTTCTTTTCATCTGCCTTCTTCTTTGCCTTCCATAGTGCCAAGGTCTTGACGCTTTTTGTGCTACTAAGTGGCTGATTACTAGGTTGTCAACTGATAATCCTTTGCTTGATGCGTTTGCTTCAACTGATTTTATCAATGCAAGAAGCTCTTCGCTTGCTTTTTGAGGGTATCTTCCAGGACCCATATCTCCTGGCTTGTGACCCATATCCCAATTGAATCTTGTGAAAGGAATAGCTTCCTTTTTCTCTAAGACTCTTGAAAGGATCTGCTTAGCTCTTTTTGTTGACTTGTTTCGTAAATACTTGCACATCTCGATGGATACCTTTGTACTGATTGATAGGTCTTTTCCAAGGGCTCTTGCCATGGATTTCTCATCATATTCATTTTTTGAGTATCCCATCTTATCTCACCGATACGTGAGCACTGCTTTTTGTTGCTCCTACTCCTGGAGCGCTGTGCCCAACTCTTTTTCTTGTTAGTGCATATTCACCAAGCCTGTGACCAATCATCTCATCTTGTACCAGTAGGTCTATAAATTCTCTTCCGGTATGTATCTTGATAGTTTTTCCGACCATCTTTGGAAGGATGACTATGTCTCTGCAGTGAGTCTTTATGTGATTCTTTCCTGCATCAATCTTTTCTATGAATCTTTTCTGCTCTTCAGTATAGCCTCTAAGGATTGTTCTTCTTTCTCTTGAAGGAATAAGTTCTGCAAATTCCTTATCAGAAAGCTCTTTTAGCTCCTCGATACTTTTTCCATTGAAAATAAATTCTTTTTTTGCCATTTTTTAACACCTATTTCTTCCTTCCTGTCCTTTTCGGTCTTATCATACCAACATTTCTTCCTGGTGGAGCGTTGTTTGGTGCTGGTCTTGCTTTTGATTTTCTGCTTGACCTCTTGTTACCGAATGGGTGGTCTACCGCGTTTTGTGCTGAACCTGAAACTATTGGCCATAATTTGTTCTTTGCTTTCATTGCGAAAAACTTGTTTCCTGCTTTAAGGAATGGCTTCTCGGTTCGTCCACCGCCTGCAACAACACCTATTGCTGCTCTGCATTCAGGATGGAATTCCTTTTGCTTCTTGCTAGGTAATAGTACTATTATCCTGTCTTTTGTTTTTGTAACAACTTTAGCGAATGCTCCTCCAGCTCTTACGAATTTTCCTCCGTCTTTTGGTCTTGCTTCTATATTATATACAAAGCTTCCTTCGGGGATGTTCTTTAGTGCTGTTACTGATTCACCTGTAATCTTGTCTCCTACCCTCTTTCCTTCTGATGCGATCATGTATCCGCATGTGTTGTCATCATATTTTACTTCGAAAAGCGGTGCTGAATGTCCTTGGCAGCTGATTATGTCTGTTATCACTCCTGATACTTCTGTGCTTGGGAATTTTGCTTCTCCTTTATATCTAAAGCTTGGACTTCTGTATGTTGGTCCGCCTTTTCCTCTTGCTTGTTGTATTAGATTTTTACCCATCTTACATCAACCCCAATTGTGTTGCTATGTCTATTGCTGGTGTGTCCATTGCAAACTTGACATATGCTTTTTTCTTTCCGTCTGAACCAATCATTGTGTTGACTCCTTCAACCTTGCAGTTGAATAGTTCTTCTACTTCTGATTTTATTTCAGCTTTTGTTGCTTTCTTGTCAACTAGGAATACGAGCTTGTTCTCTGATTCCATCAGCCTGATTGATTTCTCTGTTGAAATTGGATTTACGATTGCCATTTTATTTGAATAACCCTCCAATCTTTGCCACTGCGTCTTCAGTGTAGACACTTATTCTTCCTGCTGCTGTTCCTGGCGCTAATAATTCAGTGTTCAGGTTGTCTGCAACAACTATATCTACTCCTGTAACGTTTCGTAGAGCTTTGTGAAGGTTTGAGTCTTTTGAAACAATTACTAATGGACCTTTTTTCCTTTGGTATCTTCGGCCTCTCATTGTTCCTTTACCTGCTCTTACTTTCTTTACTTGGCATCTTGTTAGTTCGTCTTTTAATCCTAGTGCGATTAGCATTTGGATTGCGTCTTTTGTTTTTGCTATCTCTTCAGCTTTTGTCTCTACAACTAATGGATATGTCTTTGGTACTTTGTGTCCTCTGTCTTCCACTAAGTTTGCGTTGATGCTTGCTGCTAGAGCGCTTCTAATAGCTTTTCTTCTCTCTTTGACGTTGATTTTTTGAGTCCAGATCTTCTCTGCTTTTGGCGGGTGTGCTCTTCGTCCTCCAGTTGTTCCTGGGGCAAGTGCTCCTACCCAATTAAATCTTGTTCCTCTTGCGGACATGATCTTTCTTGGAACTCTTGATATACCTGCTCCGTATGAGCCTTTAAACTTATGTCTTCGTCTTGAGATCTTTGTAACGTGCTTCTTTCCAGCTTCAGGGTCTGCACCATATGGTTGCCTTTTTGCTGCTTGGATAGCAAGTACTGCTCTTTTGATCAAGTCTGGTCTGAATTCCTCATTGAATTGTGTTGGGAATTCTATGTCTTTTCCAGCCTGACCTGTGATTGAAAATACTTTAGCTTTCATTTTTATCTACCCTGCTTTGAGCTAGTGCTTACATGCTCGATGCTTGGCACTTCTCCTATTGCTAGCTTCTTGTTTGGTCTAATTGCTTTATTTAGAATAACTAATCTTTTATGTGGTCCACCTAGTGAACCTTTGATTAATAGATAGTTGTTTTTTACTAGACCATATCTGATGAATCCACCCTTTGCGTTTATCTCTTCAGGGTTGTCTCCAATCTTCAATAGTAATTTGTTGTATTCAGTTCTTAGGTGGTATCCCATCTTTCCAGCGTTTGGATTCCTATACATGAAGTGTGCGTGACCTTTCCAGCCTCCTAGACTTCCTGGTCTTCTTCTTCCTTTTTCGGATTTTGATGCTTTTAGTCCGATTCCAAACCTTTTTACTGGTCCTTGGTATCCTTTACCTTTTGTTACTGAGTGTGAATCTAATAGTTCTCCTTCTTTTAGGATGTCACTTGGTGATAAGTCCTTTCCTAGGTTTTCCTTGATGTATGCTATTTTTTCTTCGTTTGAACCACCGATTGCCATCTCGAAAACTTCAGGTCTCTTCTTACCGAAACCAGTTAGGCTTGGTTGAGTTCCTAATAGTACTCTTGCTTCGTCGAAGCTATCTGGGTACTTGTTATTAACCTTTTTTGGAGCTGTTAGTTTTCTTTCAAACGTTTTATCTAGCTTGTCTGCTCTAACATCTGTTAAAGGCTGCATTCCACCATAGTGGTTCTTGTAGAATCTTGCACCTATAACTTTTAGGTTTGGTACTTCTACAATTGTAACAGGCCATGTAACTAGATCGCCCTTAGTTTTAGAATTCTTTCTGTTGTCTGTAAATGTTAAGTGTGTCATTCCTACCTTGTAACCTGCTAGGCCTACTGGTAGAGCACTATCTACTTTTGGGAAACTTCTTAATTTAGGTGTTTCCTTTGCAGCCCGCTTTCTTGGCCAGAACTGCATGCTTCCATGTCTTGGTCTTCCTACTTTTGCCATTTTTTTCTCGTTTATTTATACACTCAATACTTTTTTTCTTCACGATTGACCGAATCATTTATCTCGAGTGTTATCGGTTTCGTATAGTTATCCTAATCTATCGCACAAATCTTTTTTTGTAATGATCCTATTGATGAAAAATCTTTTTTTAAGAACGTTAAGAGACCATTTCTGGTGTATCTTCGCTTGTGTAAACGACCAACAGTATCGTTTTTAAGCATTTATCTTAAAAGATGATTTCTTTTCAGGATCTAATTGTGCGTATTGCAATAAATACATTCCCGTCGGAATCTTACTATTTATCACGTGTTAACAAAGGTCAGAAATTCAGGTTTGTTTATAAAGCTATGCTTTTGTTAATTATAAAGTGATACAGTGACTATGAGGATAGAAGATAATAATTAAAATATTAGAAGATTTTATAAATTTTCATTAAATAATTTATTTAATATGAAGATAAAAGATATTTCACTAGATAATCGGCCTCGTGAGAGGTTTAAGCGTTTTGGAAGTTCTAATCTTAGCGATGCTGAACTTCTTGCTTTAATCTTACAAAAAGGGAGTAAGAGTGAAAACGTTGTTGATATGAGTAATCGATTACTTAGTGCTTTTCCAGATTTATCTAAAATGTCCATGACTGAACTTATGAAGATTAACGGTGTTGGTGAAGCTAAAGCAATGCAAATCCTTGCTCTTTTTGAATTTAGTAAAAGACACTCGTTTAGTAAAGCAAGTAGGATCATTAAAAGTCCGAGAGATGTTTTTGAATATAATAAACATTTATCAGAGTTAGACAAGGAACATTTTGTTGTGTTAATGCTTGATACCAAAAATAATATTATTAAGGATGAAGTTGTATCAATAGGTACTTTAAACACCACTATTGTTCACCCTCGTGAAATCTTTAAGAACTCTATTAAAGAAAGTGCCAATTCTATTATTTTAGTTCATAATCATCCTTCAGGAGATCCTAATCCTAGTGAAGAGGATTTAGAGATTACGAAAAGATTAATTGAAGCTGGAGAGATGCTTGATATAAAAGTCTTAGATCATGTAATTATTGGAAAAGAAGATTATTGGAGTTGGAAAGATAGATAATCCCTGGACATTTACAAGATAAGCTTTTAAATAAATAATTTAATATGATTTTATGCCTAAATTATATATTGACACTAATGTAATTATTGATATGATTGAAAATAGAAATAATTTACAAGGAGAGAATCTGGGCATTCATGCATCTAAATTATTTAGTGATGCTATCAACTGTAAACATCATTTAATATTTTCAGATTGGATGCTTTACAAATTAAAAAAACATGTAATACCTCAAGAGATTGTTATGTTGTTTAAATTCGCAGAATCAAAAACAGAAAAAGTTAGTTTTGATTCTAAAGATCAAGATAAAGCAAAACTATTATCTAAGGACCATCCTGATGATGCTCTTCATGTTGTTCTAGCAGAAAAATCTAATGCGGAAATTATTACCACAAGCAATACAAAACATTTCAATCAAATTCAAACTCATATACCTATAAAAAAGCCAAAGCAATTAATCTAATCCAAATTCTTTTCTTAATTTTTTATTCAAAGCGTCCTGACCATGTTTCTTTTTATATTCTTCCATCTCTTCTGCAACTTTCTCACTTTCTTCTTTTGTTAAAGGAGTTATATTTGACATTATTTCTCTTATTTTCAAATAAGTAGGATCATCTGGTTCCTCAAAAGGAATCATATCATTTAATTCAGAACCAATTTCAATTAGTTCTTCTTTTACTTTAAATAAATCAAATTTGAAATGTTCATCTAATTGTTTTTCTAAATAGAATTCTTCTAAATTATTCTTAAAATTATACATTGCAACCATCTTCCATAATGTTTCAAAAGAAAGAATAAGTTTTTGTTTAAACTCAGCAAAATTCCTTTCATTATCTTCTTCTACAAATTCATCCCAATGTTTTGTTATATCAATTAATAAAGTATCATAATCATTAAGTAAATTATCATATAACTCATCCCCTTTTGGTGCTAAATTCCATAATTTAGAAAAAAGTTTTTGAAAAATGTAAATTGAATTCTTAGAAAAATTCTTTGAATATAAAAGTTTCAAAATATCTTCTTTATTATCATATAAATCATTTCCTGCATCCTTATACTGCATTTGCCTAGATTCATACTCAAAATGATTAACAGAATACCCTTCAACAACATATTTAATATTTTTAAGAACATTATTATCTAGATTAATCAAATATTCATAGGATTCATTATAATCATAAGGCTTAATGCAGATACCACCATAAATATACCAACCTTTTGGAATATTAAGTTTAGATTCCTCTATTACTTTAAACATGATTTTTTGAGCAGTGGTCTTTAATAATTTTCTTTCTGTTTTCTTACCCCATTCCTCTTTTATCTTAAAATATAATGAATCAATTAATCGAGTAGTTTTTTCATCCAAGGGAAGCCCAAAATAAGTATTAAGATCATAATTAGATGAAAGAAAATATTTTTTACTTGTTCCTGTTTGTTGTTCTTTTACAAAACCACTTTTTTTTAAAACATCAAGATATCTTGATATAGCCGTCCTATCCAAATCAGTACTCTTAGCAATCTCAGTAGCTGACATCGGAAACTTAGATACAGATTCAATAATTCTCCTGATAAGAACCTGCGTTGAGCCTTTTCCCATAAAACAATATTAAACAATTACTCTTTATAAATTTTTTCTGTATTTAACAATTTTAGATTAAATTAATCATTAATTATAAGCAAAGATTAAATATATGATGTTAAATAACAACATTTAAATATTTGTAAGATATTCTTTCAGATGGGATAAATCTTGATGCAAAATTAAAAAAATTCTTTTTGACTAAAAGAATAGAACATAAATCATTACCTGCATTAAAAATTGGTAGATTATGCGTGGATAAAATCGACGAAAAAAGAAAAATTGGGACATGCATTTTAGCTTGGTGTGTTAGAAGAATTATTTTCATGAATAATCTTGCAGCATGCAGATTTATCACATTAGATGCCAAAAGACATCAAGATAAGAACAAAGATTCATATCATTTTTATAGGAAATTTCAATTTGAGATATTAAAAACTCGAAAAAAACAAACAGAAGATGAAATAATCAAGCAAAAATCTGGAACAACACCTATGTATCTTGATCTTTATCAAGTTATAAAACATTCAGAGAATAAAATACCTAATCTCATGTATAAATTAAAGTTATAATTTTTAAAATGAAAAAATTTATATAAAAAAATAAGTTGATTGGAATAAGGTGAAAAGATGGCAAAACCAATAAGAGCAACACCAACATTAAACTATGAAGAGTCAAAAGATTTTTTAGAAAAAATGGCTCAAGTTGAAAGAAGACGACAACCAAATAAGGTTGAAAAATTTTTTATTGATTTAATTTAATACTGACTTTGGCGAGTAAAACCTGGCGAGTCAATGTACCTTAAGTGTGCACGTCCAAAAGCACTCCTGGGTTCTGCATTTTATTTCAAATACTAGGATTTATAACTTCAGTAATGCATCCTTTTGGGTTACGCCCATTATTATTCCGCCAAGACCTATTCCTATCAGTACGAATGCTAGGTATTCTCCTGTCCATACTCCAAAGCCTATCCCCATAAGTACTGAAGCGAAAAATGGCATTGGGCAAACTTTTCTTTCTTTTTTCTTAAAAAACATAGTAGATCACCTTTATTATTTATAGAAAGTTAAATGATTGTTGAATATTTAAAGGATTCGTTTAAGCACTAGACACTGGACTTTGTTGGATAGGATTTTTAAAGAAACAATCCACTCTATTGGTTAATAAAAAGATTTATATATTATATAAGTTTATACTATAGTATAAGTATATACTATAGTTGTAAAGAAAACTAGGTGATATACTACGATGGAAGTGGTAGATATGGCATTGATGGAGACATCAACAACAGGTGGGAAAAAAGCTTTGCATTATCCTAGACTTGACACAGTTCTTAGAGTTGAAAAAATCCTAAAAGAATCAGATGAACCTATTGCAAAAAATGAGATTGATAGAAGGTTAGAAAAAAAGATTATGAGACAAACTTTAAACCTAATTCTAGAATATCTTGAAGAAAGTAATAAGGTTATCACTTTGCCTGAAGGAGTATTATGGATATATGAGGATAATATAAGCAAAGGTTTGAAGAACAAGATGAATAAGGCAAGGAGAGTAATGTAAAAGTGATTGATGTTGTAGTAACATTTGATGAAGATTTTGCAGGTCAAAAATATGACCAACTAAAAAAAGATGTTAAAAACAACACATCAAAACCTGATAAACCAACTTATTCTCAATTGCTTGACAAGATAGACCAAACAATTCTTTTACTGAAGAAAAATCCTACCAAAGGAAATCTGATACCTAGAATGTATCTTAATAAGAAAACATTTGATATGTATCAGACAAACAAGATATTTAGGATTGAACTGATTGGTTATTGGAGGCTTCTATATACAATAATAGGTCATCCAGATCATAAGGAAGTTATGGTTCTTGATTTTATGGACCATGACAAATATAATAAGATTTTCAATTATAGAAAAAGATAAGATTTTATTATAACATTTTAGTTAAGTTTTTATATCACTATTAAGAATAAGACTTGTATGAGAGGTACAATTTTGATGATTCTGCTGGTTACATCCTTGTTCTTTATAGGATGCACAAGCGAAGAACAAGAAATTATTGATCTTGGTGATGTTTCTGTTAATATAGAAGCTCAATTGTATGAGGAGTTTGAAAGCAATTCTACAATTAAACTATTGCTTGATAAAGACGAATATGAATTGAAGGAAGGAAAAGAAATAGAAATCTATTATGGATTAAGAAATGAGAATCCAGAAGTAAAAACTTTCCAGATCATCACTGCTTGTGGCGGTGATGAATTAGAGATTGATTCATTAGAAGAAGTAAATGTTGATCCTATTAGTCCAAAAGTAGCCTCTAGCATAATTAAAAGTCCAACAAACCTAGAAAATGAGGAATATAATTGTGAGATAACTGTTCTTCTTGATAACAATCTGTATGCTGAAAAGAGTTTTCTTGTAAGGATTGATTAATGTTTAAACCGAAATATTAACTAAACTATTTAAATGATGAAACCATATAACTTAGCATTTATAGAATATTACTTCGGCTTCAAGCTTGCCCAGTTTAGAGCGAGGGATTACTTGAGCTAGGGTTGCTTCTTTAGATTCATATAATTTTTTTGTTTTCTCAATCAGATCAGACCTGTACTCATCCATTAATTCATACACGTCCTTGAAAGGTATTTGTGGTTTTCTGCCAAACCTAAATGTTCTAACATGTACTTGTTTCATATGTTTGACCAATTTATTTACATCTTCTGCTTCGTTTTGAGTTAGTTCTGTTCTTATATAGACATTCATATTAAACGATTGGTAGAACAGAAGAAATATATAAATCTAATCAAGATTTCAACAAAATTTTTATTAATGAAACTTAGAAGAGTACATACCATGAAAAAAGTTATTGTCAATGACAAAATGCAAAAAGGTTATCATTATTTCCTAACAGAACCTGAAGGTGAAAACTTTCATCCTGATTTCAAACCAGAACTAACTCCAAAAGAAATGCTTGAACTAGGAGTTTTTGGTGGAAAGTACATGACTGATTGCAGAAACGAATTTCCAAATGATTGGTTTGAAAACGCGAAACTATCCCCAAAAAAGAAAGACCCAAAACTAAATTTCTTCGAGATAGATGCAAGCAAGCCATTATCCTACTGGAAAGAAAAAGACTGGATCCATCCCGAGGATCCTAGAGGTTGGTTCCAATGGTACTGCAGGTATTATCTGGGCAGAAGAACGGATGATGACTTAAGACAGATAAAAAGATGGAAAGCAATTCAGCGACATGTTTCTCAACTGAAAAAGAATTGTCCAAAACAAGCTTTAGACTGTAGAAGAAGACAAAGGCAAGCACTTTTGCACTGGGCAATCGACAGTAGAAAGATTTAATTATAAAAAGAAATTCAAACAGAAAATGAAAGGTTACGATTTTTTAGATGGAGAGAAAAGAAGAGAATTGATAGATGAGATAATTCTTTTTTTCAAGAATGAAAGAGATGAAGAGATCGGAGTAATAGCAGCAGAAACTATTCTAGATTTTTTTATTGAAAAACTAAGCAAGGATTCATATCTTAAAGGTGTTGAGGACTCTAAAAATCTATTGAAAAAAACAATGGAAGACCTAGAGATAAACCTTGATACTCTTCTATAGAACAATAATTCTTTTATAGGAAAACCACTACTTATATCTCATGCATGCAAATCTTAAAGAGATAAAAAAAGCATTCCAAGCAATCGAGTGCGAGATCCACGAACATCCTTCATTTAGGTTTCTAGCGATCCTTATAATATTCATATCTTACATCGCGTTCTCAGTAATCAAGTTCGGTGGAGAAAAAGGATTACTCGTCAGTTTTCTTACATGGAGTTTTTTTGTTCTTTGCACACCTATAGCTGACGCAGGAGTCTTGCTTGATTTTCCCATAAGAATGGTTACAGGATTAAAAATGGTGTATTCAGAAATATTCGTATGGGTAGTGGCAATATCATTAAATGTCTACGCATTTGCAATAAATCAAGGATTATACGACAACACATTGATATTGAAAGTATTTCATACAATTCTAATAGAACCTTTCCCATACTATACGATAATTATTCTTTCAGGAATAGGAACTTTTCTCTCAGTATTGTTCGGTGATGAACTGATAGACCTGTCATATGGACATAAGGATGAAAGAACGCATCACAAATCACACCATATAAAATATAAGATTATAACATTCATAATTCTTTTCATATTCATATTTATAATATATGACCTACTACTTCACCATATGAATATAAATATACCTTTGCTCTAATTTCTAGGTTTTGAGAATACTAACCCTCTCATGATGGGATTATTATCAAGTTTTGATCCATAAATCTTTAGATCCTTGCCATCGAAAGAAAAGGTTCCTAGATTGAAATATTGATCCAATGAATAATATAATCCTGATTTGGTTTCATGATGTATCCTGTCAAAAGAAGGAAAATATTTGGCACCATAACCAACTATGTGCTCAAGAGCACCAGCATCCATCTTGTCGCTAAAAAAGACATATCTTAATCCTATTTTTCTAGAGTTTTCAACCCTTGAGGATAATTCTACAGACATTGGAGAATCAAAGTCACGACTCCATAACGTTTTTGCTTCAGTAAAGATTATACTATCTCCGTTTTCATATTCGCTTAATGAATTCAATTTCACCTTATGAAAAGTCGGAACTGCTTTATACCCATACTCATCTCCTTTGAATGAGTTTATCATATGAGTATAATCCTTATCAAGATCGAGATCTTTGGACATATCTAAGAGATAATTTTCTATGAAATCATTTTGAAATCTTAAAGTATCACCAACAGAAAAAAACCTATTATATTTTTCAACTTCCCACATCAAAGATATCTCCTTTGCTACTTCATATAAAATTATAGGAGATGCTAAAGTTCCTAATGCTAAATTTCTTAGATTCATAGAGCGAAGAATACATATTTTAATTAAAAAGATTACTATTCAATAATGAACCTAGTTCAAGAATTGAGGTAAGTATTTTTCTTCCAATTCTGAAAGTATTGCTCGCTCCCTATATTCTCTTTTTGATTCTGCATGGAGCTTTACTGATTTCAATACTGAACTGTTGATCTTTTGATAATATTCTGGTGAAACCTTAAAAGATTTTTTCTCAGATTTCAACGCATTCAATTTTTCAATCTTGAGATCTAATTTTAATTCTTTAATCTTTAGTTTTTCAAGTTTCTTATTAACTAAAACTTCTTTTTTCTCAAGTGTTTCAAACCAAGTTTTCAGTTCTTTTTTCTTTGCTTCAAGCTCTTTTGAAAGCTTAGAATTCTCTTTTTTCAGGTTTGAAGCTTTCTCAAAATCCTTGATTACTTTTTTTGATCTTGCATCAAGTGCTTTTTCTCGTTCATTTAGCTTATTTTCATAAGTAGCGTTTGAAAACTTCAATGATTCCATCACCCGTTTAGTGTTTATCATCTTTATCTTAGAGAATTCAGATGATAAGAAGAACTTATCAGAAAGTAAAACTTCGATATGTATGGCACCTGATTCTTCAATAGCATCAGCCCAAGCTTCAACTATATCTTTAGAAGTTTTCAGCTCTTTTGCCGCTTCAGAAAGGCTTATCCTCTCATTTTCTATTATCAAAGTGTAGAGCTTATCCGGCCCCGTTTCCAAATACATACCACTATATACCATAATAACCCCCTATTAAACATGGTTTAGAATTATTAAAAATAAGTTTTTATATATAAAGCTTTACTATATCATTTTAATCTGTTACCTGCTGAATCAAAAACGAAATAACTTGTTATCTTAGGTGAATCCTTATCTCCAAAATGTTTTCTATAATCTATAAGTTCTGATAACCGTGATTTGTTTGCTGACCTTGCTGATTCAAGAGCTTCTTTTTTATCAGGATACTCTGCATATGGCCAGATATCTTTTGTCTCATAATCATACCCTATAACATTATAGTTTCCTTCGTTTCTTGGGAGAAGCATCAAAAAAAGTTCATCATAGGATAAGTCAGGATTTAAAACATTTAAAGCTTGTATGAGCTCATTTTTTATCCTTTTTTCTAAAAATAGATCTTCTATATTCACTAAGTTTCCCATAAGACCAGGTAATATGGACAAATATATAAAATAAAGGTATAACCCATACATCATGAGACATGATTCAAAGAAGTACAACAAACACATAAATTTTGATCTTGAAGGAAGCAAAAGCAACGCTAGAAAAGATTGGACAGTTGTGACATGCATAAAATGCAAAGCTAAGGTGAAGCTTCCTTTCAGACCGAGAAAACCTGAAGTGTATTGTGATGAATGCTTCAAAAAGATAAAAAGAAGATAAAACCATATTTATTTAAACAATCATTTCTTTTCAAAAACTATTTTTGGGTGATACAATGGATAAAGCACAAGAAGCATTAAAGTTTCATAAGGACCATAAAGGAAAGATTACAGTAAACAGCAAGACTCCGTTAAAAAATAAGGAAGATTTGAGCTTAGCGTACACTCCAGGCGTTGCTTTTCCTTGTCTCGAGATAGAAAAGAACCCCGAAACAATATATGATTACACTGCTAAAGGCAACATGGTTGCTGTTGTTACAGATGGAACCGCTGTTCTTGGCCTTGGTGACATCGGTGCTGGTGCTGGTCTTCCTGTGATGGAAGGAAAAGCAGTTTTATTCAAGGAATTTGGTGGCGTTGACGCTTACCCAATATGTATAGATAGTAAAGATCCTGATAAAATTGTTGAAACTGTTAAATTAATATCTCCTGGTTTTGGAGGTATCAACCTAGAGGATATTAGTGCTCCTAGATGTTTTGAGATTGAAGAGCGACTAAAAAAAGAATTGGACATACCTGTTTTCCATGATGATCAACACGGAACCGCGATAGTTACTTTAGCTGGCCTGATAAATGCGTTAAAGATTACAAAAAAGAATATTGAAGATGTAAAGATTGTTATGAGTGGTGCAGGTGCAGCTGGTGTAGCGATTGCTAAAATACTTCTAAATTATGGAGCTAAGCACATCACGATGTGTGATAGTAAAGGAGCAATAACAAAAGATAGAGATGATCTTAATAGGGTAAAGATAAAGATTGCAGAAATAACCAATAAAGAGAATAAAAGTGGAAGCTTAAGCGATGTAATTGTTGAAACTGATGTTTTTATTGGAGTGTCAGCTCCAGGAGTGTTAACTAGTGAAATGATTACAACAATGAATGACGACCCAATTATTTTTGCTATGGCTAATCCAACACCAGAGATTATGCCAAATGACGCACTTGATGCAGGTGCAGCAGTTGTTGCAACTGGAAGAAGCGATTTTCCTAATCAGATAAACAATGTTCTAGCTTTTCCAGGAATATTTAGAGGAGCACTTGATGTACGAGCAACAGAGATTAATGAAGAGATGAAAGTTGCAGCTGCAGAAGGACTAGCAAAACTAGTTGAGAAACCAACCCCTGAAAAGATAGTTCCAGGACCTTTTGACAAAGGAGTAGCTGACGCGATAGCAAAAGCGGTTAAAGAAGCAGCTATCAAAACAGGTGTTGCAAGAATAAAAGATTAATTTTTTAATGGAAGAATTATTATAAATCTTGTTCCTTTTCCTTTTTCGCTTTCAACATTTATCTTTCCTTTATGAGCTTTCACTATCTCATTGACAATCGATAATCCTAGACCTTGTCCTTGTACTTTTCTTGTAAGTGACTGGTCAACTTGATAGAACTTATCAAAAAGTTTTTTCAACTCAAAATTACTGATACCTATCCCATTATCTTCAATGCCAATCATCACTTTATCTTTTATTATCTTAACATCAAGATCAATTTTTAGATCTCTTTTCTCATCCCTATATTTTAATGAATTATGGATAAGGTTCCTCATAACTTGAGTCATCTTTTCTTCATCGAGAAATATACGTTTTGAACTATGGACACCCTTTAGTCTCAACTCCCCATCCACCATTTTTAGTAATGGCGCAAATTCATTATGTACATTTCTTAGCAATTTCATTATAGATACCTGTCTAAATACAAAATTCTCCTTATGTGCTTCCATCCTAGATAATCCAAGAATATTATCTATTAGATTTGTAAGATGATCAGTACTCTTGATGGATATATCAAGACTATTTGCTTGTTTGGAATTTACCTTTCCTAAAAGACCGTCCTTTATCAGTTGATTATGAGATCTTATTATTGTCAAAGGAGTTCTAAGCTCATGGGTTATGGAGGAAATAAAATCGTCTTTTGCTTTATTGATGTTCTTCATCCTTTCAAACGCTTTTTTCAGTTTTGAAGTGTCCTTTTTTATTTCAACCCTTACATAATCAAATGATTTAGATAATGTTCCTAGCTCATCATCTTTATCAAGTATTATTGGATGATCAAGGTCCCCAGTTGATAATCTTTTAGAATGCTCAACCAGATCTTCTATAGGTATTATGATCTCTTTACTTAAGAAAAAGTTCAAGAATAAGATTATCAATATCCCAAATATGGGAAAGAAAAAAAGAAGCCTATAATACATGTCTGTAACAAAGGAATAGAATGAATCTTTTGATTCATAAAGTATTATCGTTGCAAATTCAGAACCTTCATAATCTGTTATTTTTGAATAATAACCTATACTATTAATGCCTTTATTATCGAAAAGGACAACGCCAGAATCAGATAAAGCATGATTTTTTATATCTGAACCGACTGATGCTCCAAGCTCAGTCTTGTCCTTATTATATATAATAATACCATTACGATCATAGATCAATATGTCTCTTTCAAAGTCATCAAACTTTAAGGAATCGACAAGTTTATCGAAAGAAATCTGAAATGCCAATATGTAGGTTTGGTCTCCCCAATCCATCCCCCTAAGCATATCAAAAACTAGATCATCACCCCCTTCTAAATGATATATTGGTGAAAAATAGGTATTCCTTATCAAAGCATGATAGAACATATTCTTTCTTGCCATATCTAGAACTGACTCATTATTAAGTGAGGATATTACCTCTCCATGAGTATTAAGAATATATATATCTTCATAAAAACCATAATTTGAATGTACCATCCCCAATATATCTTTTACTTCATCTATCATATAGACATCATCAAGTTCAAGGTCTTTTTCAACTAAAGAAGATATCCTGCCTAACTCACCTAATCTATATTCTATCTGAAGATCGAAATTATCTACAAGAATATTCATGGATTCAATCTTTTTATTTATGAAAGTATCCTCAACAACATAATAATATAATATTCCAAAAAAAAGCATGAAAACTGTTATTATGATGAATATGCCAAAAAAAATCTTGGATTTTAATTTCATATTATTCTAATATCATCTCTTTTACTTTATCGATCAATTCTTGATTATCGAAGGGTTTTCTCATGACATCATCAAAATCTCTTAATTTCTTTTTGAATTCACTATCCCATTCAACCTTATCAACTCTTGCAGTCAAGATAAGGATAGGAACATTTTTTGATACGTCATTTTTTGTAACTACATCAAAAACCTCAAAGCCAGACATCCCAGGCATCATAAGATCAAGAATCATGAGAGAGTAATTAGAAAAATCCTCTTTTAGAACATCAGCACCATTTGATAGATGGTTAACTTTATAATCTTGTGACTCAAGCAAAATCTTTACAGCATTTGCTGTATACATAGAATCTTCAACTAATAATATTTGTTTCATAATATTCTTATTAAAAAAATGCTTTATAAATATTTCTATAGGAATCTCTTGACATTATTTTTTTCGCATAATTTGTTCAATTGGCAAGCACTACATATTGGCGTTATTGGTTTGCAGATGTTTTGTCCAAGTAAAACCATTTTCTCGTTTACTATCTTCCAATACTTTCTTGGAATAGTTTCAATCAATTTCAATTCGGTTTCTTCAGGATTATTTGTTGTTACAAAACCTAGCCTATTACTGATTCTGTGAACGTGCACGTCAACTGGTACAGCATACTTATCAAAGCTGTAAACAAGCACACAATTTGCTACCTTTCTACCCACACCAGGCAAAGATAATAACTCTTCTTCTTCGCTTGGTACTTTGCCATTGAACTCATCTAACAGTTTTCTTGATAAATCTTGTATCCTTTTTGTTTTGATATTGTAAAAACCGATTGGCCGAATTATCTCTTCTAAATCTTTTGGGTTTGCATCAGCTATCTTTTTTGGAGTGTTATATTTTTCCCATAACTTTTCAACAATTGGAATTGTTGCTTCATCTTTTGCACGAACTGAAAGCACTGTAGCAATAAGTATCTTGAAAGGATCTGCATCAAGCCCACCGAAACCTGCAAGCATACTCACCCCATAGTCTTGCTTTTCAAGAATCTTCAATATCCTAATTATCTTTTCTTGTTTCATCATCATAAAAATAATATCCCTGATTTAAAATATTTTAGTTTATTAACCTATAAGAAAATTTATAAATCAATATTTCAATTTGAACACTATGAAAATTAGATTATTCAAAGATAAAGATAAAAAACAAATTGAAAATTTGATTGAAGAATTTCTTGATTATACAAGAGAATCATATGCTAAAGAAGTTTTATTATTCAATGATTATACCAACTCACAAAAAAAGACATATGTAAAAAAAATACTAGAAGAATTTCAAAATAAAAAAAATAGTCAATTTTTGATTGCAGAAAAAGATTCAAAGACCATAGGATTTATATTAGGTTTTGTCGAAAGAAAACCTTATACTATCAAAAAAAGATCAGGACACATACTTTCATTTTTTGTATCTGAAAAAAATAGGAATGACCAGATTGGGAAAAATCTTTACAATAAGCTTGTTGAATGGTTCATTAAACAAAAATGTGACCATTTAGAATTAGATGTGTATAAGGGAAATGATAAATCTATAGAAATTTATAAAAAATGGGGTTTTAAAGAGAATCTTGTTAAGATGAAAAAAGAATTATCCTAAACTATTTTCTTGTTTCATCGTTTCGTATCTTCATATAGATATATTGCTGTGCGTAACCAGCATACTTTCCCCATTTATTGATTGCAAAATCCACTATGTCAGAATACTTGTCTGATTTCAAACCATATATTTTTTTCATCGCTTTTGCTATCCATGTATCAATTGGAAATGCTTCTAAGTGATTGAGAGAGAATAAGCATATGCAGTCCGCTATCTTTTCACCTATTCCAGGAAGCTTAACCAATTCAGATTTTGATTTATCATAATCTAACTTTTTCAAATGATTGAAATATTCTTCACTTACTATATCATTTACTTCATGTATGTATCTTGCCCTGTAACCTGTTTTTGATTGCTGTATGTTTTCAAAATTACTTATGCTTTTGACATCTGGAAAGCTGTATGAAGAAAATTCCTTGCATGCTATTGGTCTACCAAAGAACTGGCTTAGATTTTCTATATTCATTTGTATCTTTGGAATATTGCTTGCTGAACTGCAGATATAGCTTACCATACACTCCCAGGGATCTTGCCTTATAAGTCTAAGTCCCTTGTATTTTTCTATTGCTTTTTTTAAGAAATCATCAGATGATATGACAGCATAGATTTCTTCCATGTCATCATCTAACCTAAAGAACCTTTTTACAAAAGTTTCATCAACATTCTTTGAATATCTAAGGAGTTTTCCTTCTTGTCTTACCAAGAAAAGAATATCCCTATAATTAACTAAATATAAATCATCATCTCGCACCTTCTTGTATCTGAAGAATTGGCCACATTCAAGAGTATACTCTAGATTGAAATTTTCTACTTCAAAAGATTTCATTTTAATTCCTTACTTACTTTCTTTCCTTTTTCGATAACTATTTTTCCAGGTGAACCAACAACTGTTGTGTTTGAAGGAACATCCTTGTTCACTATGAATGTGTCAGCTCCAATATTCACATTGTTTCCAACTTCTATTGGTCCAAGAAGTGTTGTGTTTGCACCAATCAAAACATTATCCCCTATTGTTGGGTGTCTTTTTCCTTTGTGCTTTCCTGTTCCACCTAATGTAACTCCTTGAAATATGGAGCAATTTTTTCCAATGGTTGTTGTTTCACCTATAACTACACCCATTCCATGATCTATGAAAAAACCACCTTCTATCTTTGCTCCTGGATGAATCTCTATCCCTGTCAAGAATCTTGCCAATTGAGATACTAATCTTGGGAAGAAAGGAATCTTAAGCAAGTATAATGGGTGTGCTATTAACCTATGCAATATCATTATGTGAAGGCTTGGATATAATAAGAACTCAACCTTCTTTATTATACCATCAAGTGCGGGATCATTTCTAAAAATAGCTTTAATATCAGTTATCAATCTCATCATCACAATTAAACTTGATTTATTTTTAAATCCTTGTTTTAAAAAAAAGAAAAAAAAGAATTATTTCTTAACAACGAAATAATATACTATTGCTGTTATTATCGAGAAGAAAACACCGAAAACTATCCATAATACCTTATGTAGTGTCGACATCCTTTTCTGATTTACAATAACATCATATATTATCCATACTGCACAGACTAATGCAATAAGTCCTAAGATTCCACTTCCAAAAAGTGCCATTTTATCTACCTCCCAACTTTAAATTTGATATTTAATTATTAGAATCATTATTTATAAGGGTTTGGTTTAAGATATTTTCAAGTTCATTATTCGCAGCAAACTTAGCAGTATTATGCGCTTGATCAAACAATCTTTTTATCCCTCTTTGCATTTTATTATATGCGACAAAATCAATGAAATCATTCACAATAGCACTATATCTAAAATAGTGACTGCATGCATAAAATTCAGGAGATCTCAGATTCAATTCGACAAAATCATAAATCTTTTTCTCGTCATAGATAGATTTATTGTTTCCAACTATTACAAGAACTTCAGGAAGCTCATCACTATTGATAAGGCAATGGGTGTAAACAAATAAATCTCCTTTTCTTGCTAAAGAATCGTCCATCACTGCAAAATCCATGATAACCTTAATTATTTTTGTTTGATTTAAACCTAACTATATTCCAAAAAGAATATAAATAGTTCAACATTATTCTTTTTTTATGATAGAGCATGATGTCAGCGAGATAAAGAACTGGAGAAAAAAGCTAGACTTAACTCAAGGAGAATTAGCAAAGCTTAGCGGAGTTAGCCAAAGCATGATCGCTAAGATTGAAAGCGGCCTTCTTGACCCAACATACACTAAAGCTAAAGCAATAATCAGCACACTAGAAAGATTGGAAAAAAAGGAAGAAAAGCAAATATCCGAAGTTATGCAAAAAAAAATCATCTCAGTCAAGCCAGATAATACATTGAAAGAGACTATTGATCTAATGAGAAAAAATAGCATCAGTCAGATGCCTGTGATTGAAGAAAATAACCTCTTAGGAATAGTTAGTGAAAGCAATATATTAGATGCGATACTTGAAGCTAAAAGCTATGACACAAAAATTACCGAAGTCATGAATGAATGCCCCCCAACGATCAGCGTAACCGCTAGTATTGACGTTGCTAGTCACCTACTCAAACATTATCCTCTTATTCTTGTATCTAAGAAAGGAAAACTTATAGGCATAGTTACAAAGGCAGATATACTGAATGCAGCGTATAAATAATTACTATTAAAATTTCAAAAATCCCATAACTTCCGATAGATGATCTTCTTCGATTATAAATAAATTATCTGTCCAACAACTCATAGTTTCAATAATATTTACCCCATTTTCTGCAAATTTAGAATATATGAAACCCGCTATTCCTGGAACCTTTTCGATTATTTTTGGACTTTTCAATTTTATAAGAATCAAATTTTTATGCGTTTCAAGCAGATTTTTTGAGAATAACTTTTTTATCTCTTCAAAATATTTCTCATTTGTTACAATTGTTATAGCATTAGATCCTTCAATGGAATAAAATAAATCTTTGTTCTTTTTTATCTTCAACTCAATTTCTATTAGTTTCTCAGGATAATATAATTTTTCTATGACTATAGTTACTACCTTATTTTTTATTTCAAGCTCGCTTTGTTTAAGAATCTCAATAATTTTATCCTCATTTATATCTTCACTTTTTATTTTCCTAATATATCTTCTCGCAGCGATTTGTATTGCTTCTATGCTTGTCTTATTTCTTATTTCAAGCTCCTTGGCTATTAACTTAGATAATTGAGTATAATTAAGTAATTCTTTTTTTAAGCAATCCTTTATACTAGGATGGTTTTCAATATATTTTTCAGTGATTTCAGCTGTTGAAGTCATAGATTATATATGAAATGACAATTATAAAAATGTTTCTATTATTTAAATTTGTTTTATTTAAAACAATAATGTATTTTTTTGTCATCTATGAAGCATTAAATATAAAGCTAAATAATCACTATTTGTAAGTTATGAAAAAATTATTATAGAGCATAATTTGAACATTATTCAATATTTTAAAATAAAATGGAGTAATAATTGAATTTTACTCAAAATAATATATAAAGAAATAAACCACTATTAAGTAATAACAATTATTAAATTGTTAAACTAAGAGGTAAAAAAATGATATATGAAACAATAAACAAACCAATGTACGAAAAAATTGAAAATATAAATGCAATTTTAATGTACAACACAAAAGGAATAGATGATATGACATCCTACAAAATTGCAATGGATAAAATGTTAAATTATTCAACTGCAAATAATGTTGCAGACACCCTAAATGAAAGAGCTAAAAAAAATAAAAAAATAAAATTTAGCAAAAAATTTTGAGGAAAATAAAATGATAACATACAACATAGGAATTCAATATAAACCTTTGGATATTCCAGGAGCAAAAACAGGATTAGAAGGCAAGATAGAAGATAAAAAATTTCCAAATTTTGAAGAAAAACCACCTTACAAACCTATCAATTTTCCAGGAAAAGGAAAAAAAGATTTAGATGGACTTATTGGAAATAAAAAGTTCGAGTATAATAATGAACCACCAATATATCAACCATTAGACCTACCTAAAAATTGGCCTTTTAATGACAGCAATAATCAACCAGCTGGACACATAGGAACGATATATAGGGAATAAATTGAGGAAAATAAAATGAAAGAAAAAAAATTAGAAGATAGATTATCATTTAAAGGCCCTGATCTCTTTTTAAATGGAGAGATAATATATACGGTTCCTTTTGGAGAATGTGAAAGTAGGATAAATATTGTAGGATTAAAAAAAATTGAAATGATTAATCCATTTACAGATGAGGGATACGTTAGTGCTTTCGAAACATATATAGGTTCAGGTGGGTGTTGTCATGGACCTATAACAAAGACTCTGATAAAACCAAAAGATAAAGAACATCCTAAAAACTGGATTTTAAAAAGAGCGAATGTAACAATACCTCCTTTCAATGTATATGATATCCTATATGTAAAAGGAAACTTCAAATTTGATTCATGGGGATCAGATGAAGGATTATTAGCTACAGGATATGGCTGTTCAGGTTCAGGAGTGATGTTAACAGGCACACAAAATCCTGCGCTAATCAATATTGTAGGATTTGAAGAATTTAATGGGCTTTGGAATTCAAGAATAACATCAGCCATGCCTTTATTGTATGTTGATAATAATGAAAAAAAGATTAAACTAAACATGATGAAGTCAGGATATAGATTAAAACCTGGAAAATCAAGAGATCCAAAACTTCCATCAATACTAGTAGATGGTCATGCTGAAGAATGGTATGTTAGTGATAGAGATATTGTAAGTTCTTTAGACTTAACAGAGAGACTTAGTAATTTAGGATTAGACATCAATAAAACTATTGAAGCAAATAAAAATTATATTAGGATAACTTAATTTTTTTATTTTTTTAGTTTAAGACTTATGTACATAAAAGAATAAAATAATCTATAAGATTACAAATTCAGTCTTTACTTGCTTTAGGCTTGTAACTGACTCTGTTCTTCTAAAACCATATTTTTTTATTATTTTTTTTACAAATTCATAATATTCATCAATATCTTTAGTTCTTAGTTTTATTATCAGTTCAAACTCTCCTGTGCAAATATCAATGCTTTCTACTTCATCATACTTTGCTAATTGATATGCTATTTGTTCTGGATCACCATAATGATCTTGTCCAAGATTTATGAAAACATAGTTACAGGTTCCTTGATTTATTTTTTTATAATCAAATACTGCTTTGTAAGCTTTTATTGCACCTTCTGACTCTAATTTTTTTATGTTGTAATGTATTGTTGTTGATGGTTCTTTGATATGTTTTGCTATTCTTGCTATTTGAGGTGTGCAATATCCTGATTTAAACAACCCTATCAATTTTTCAGTAATATTCTTCATAAATTCGTATAATATTCAAAAATATATAAATATTCCGATTAAATATTGAATTTTCTTCAAAACTATATATAAAGGAAAAATGCCTATTTATAATTGTGATCAATATGAAAAACTTAACTTGGTTGATGAGCCTTGCTGGCACCACAGGAACAATATCGCTATTTGCTGTTAGTGGTTTTCTAAAATTTGAGAACCTTTTAGCAATAGTGTTCCCAACAATAGTTGGACCTAGCGTTATACTTGCTGCAAGCATGCTTGAAGGTACTTTGAAAGAAAAACTTTTGGTTGCATTGACAGCTGGCTTGATAAGCACATTAGTTGTCATGGTCTGCGCAGCACTTGGTACATTAATAACAGATAACTTGAACATGAGCCTTTTGAAGATTTTTGGAGGAATATCAATACTTTCAATAAGTTTGATGATGTTAAATATAAAATTACCATCAAGCTCACCAATAATAATCATAATGTTAGGCTTTGCAATAAGCCTATTGTGGAAGTAAAATTATTTAACTAAGCGATTCAATATGCTTGTTGCTTTTTTTAAGGTTTCATCACAAACTGCGAAGCTTATTCTAAAATGAGTATTTTTTTTACTGAATACGTTTCCAGGGACAACAAGAAGATTTTTATCTAAACAATCATTTATGAATCTCTTTGGATCATAAGGATATTTAATGAATGCATAAAAAGCGCCTTCAGGCTTTTCAAATTCATATTTGTCTTTTAATGAATCGTATAAAAAATCTCTTTTTTCTTTATATTCATCAACATATTTTTTCATATCATGATCGACTGCTTTAATACATGCATATTGGAAAGGTGTTGGCGCACATACAAAAGTGAACTGTGATATTTTTGTTGCTGCATCGATTATATCTTTTGGAGCAGTAAAATATCCAACCCTCCATCCAGTCATGGAATGAGATTTTGAGAATCCAAATATGCTTATTGTTTTTTCATAGATGCTCCCGACACTAAAATGTTTATGATCATAAATAAAATCTTCATACATCTCATCAGAAATAATTATCAGATCATTTTCTTTACAGATATTTACAAGTTCAGTCAATTCTTTTTTTGTGAAAACATAACCTGTTGGATTGCCTGGCGTGTTTAATATTATAGCTTTTGTTTTTTTTGTTATAGCTTTTTTTAGATATTCAAAGTTTAAAGAAAAGTCATTATTGGTTTCTACAAATATAGGTTTTGCTTCATTTAAGATAGCAAGTTGTTCATAGGCTACAAAATAAGGATCGAAAATTATTATTTCATCATCCTTATCTAGTATTGATGCGAATGCTAAAGTCAATGCGCCTGAACCAGCACTAGTTACGAAAATATTTTCTATATCTACAGTTATACCATTTTTTTCTTGTAATTTTGATCTTATCTTATTTCTTAATTCAACCATTCCTTTTGTTGGAACATATTTGTTCAAGCCCATATCTATTGCTTTTTTAGCTTCATCCTTAATAATATCAGGTACATCAAAATCTGGTTGTCCAACAGACAGATCTATAGGATCTTTTAGCTTTGAAGCTGCTTCAAACATTTTTCTAACGCCTGAAACATTCATTTCATCTGCTTTTTTACTGATCAATTTTTTTAACATTATAGCTTCCCAATATCTTAACATCGACAAGAGTTGATAAAAAATCAAAACTTTGCTTTAGATTTAATTGATTGCAACTCCCTTCTATTTCTAGATAAAATAAATATTCACCAATTTTTTCTCCAGTAGGTATGCTTTCTATCTTTGTAAGATTGATATCCTTTATCTTGAAAATAGAAAGAATCTCGAAAAGTAAACCAGGACGGTCTTCTTTTGGAAGTATAATCAAACTGGTTTTTTCATTTTTGATATCATTATTTTCAAAATTTTTCTTGATCCTGATAAATCTTGTAATATTATGTTTATTATTGCCAATATTCTTATATAAGATTTTTAATTCTTCATTTTTTGCTGAATCTATCGATCCTATAGCTGCTAAAGAAGAATCTTTTTTTGCCAGATTCATCGCTTCACTTGTACTTGTTGTTTCAATAAGATTTTGCTCTCTAAAATTTTTTAAAAAATCACTGCATTGAGCAAGTGCTTGAGGATGAGACACTATTGAATTAAATTTGTCACCTTTTGCTGCTAGACAATGATATATATTAAAATCATACGACTCAGTTATATAGACACCATACTTCAATAATCCTAACAAGCATTCCCTTACGCTTCCATGGATCAAATTTTCAATAGGGACTACTCCTTCAATATTTTTGTCATTATCAACTTTCTCAAAAACTTCATTTAATGTTTTGCATAATATTATTTTATTGTTATCTTCACTTATTTTTTGTGATAATATATGAGAATAACTATTTTCAGGTCCTAAAGTTGCAATTTTTATCATTTTAATTATTGATAGCTTTAATCATATCGTCAGTTTTTTTCATTGATTTCTTATTTATTTTCTTAAAATAATCTTTTGACTTATTGAAAATTTTTTCAAATGATTCTTTATCTTTAGCGTTTACCGCATCACATATCTGTTTAGATGATTCAACATATTTTTTTGCTAGCTCCCTAGCATATTTATTCTCGATTTGGATATCTGAATAAAGCTCTGGATCTTGATCAAGGATTCTTCCAACACCATAAAGCCGCATCAGATATACAGGGCTGCTTATGCTTTCCCCTTTTTCAATATCATAGCCAATATTTTGCAAGGTGTTTCCAAGAGTTATGTTTGAAAAATGAGTTAATCCTTGAATGACACCCATCTGCATATCATGCTCTGCAACACTCATATAAATAATCTTTATACCTAATCTTTCAAGTAAGGATATATATTCCTTATAAATTTCTCCAGTTCTTTCTTTACAGATTATAAAATTTTGATTTTTTAACCCAACACTTGGACCAAATAATGGATGACCTCCAACCACTTCACAATCTTTTGCTTTTGTCATTTCTTCAACAGGCATTTCTTTTACAGAAGTCAAATCGGTCAATAATGAGCCTTTTTTCACAAAAGGAACTATTTCTCTAATTACTTCCCTTGTTTTACGAATAGGAACAGAAATTATTATAATATCTGAATTGCTTGCCAATTCTTTATTTGTTATCTCAGTATCAATATCAGATATTATTACTTTACAGCCTAGATCAGTGAAAGCGTCTGCAAAAAGTTTTCCCATTGCTCCTTTTCCACCAATGACTCCAATGATCAATTTTTCATTTGATTTAGTATCCATAAACTTGATAAATTCTAACAATTTTTAAATATATCCTAAATTTGTCCAAAAAAATGTTTAATAATTTTATTTTGCTTTTTTCCAAAGCTCATAGAACATTATATTCATTGCATCTGCATGGTCTTTGGATCTTATTTTTATTGCGCTTATCTCGTACTGGAATATTATGTGATAGACATAATCATCGAAAATGAATGTTCCTTCTTTTGAATTACTTAAAGACTCTAGAAATCTAATTTCTGTAAATTTATCATTTGGATATTTTTTTGATTCTTCACTTATCTCTAGTATCTGCTTTATCCTTATTTTTTTCTCAATCCTTTTAACCCAAAACTTGTGTGGGTGGTAACCTATTTTTTCTAAAGCATTTCCTTGACTTCCTATAACTTTTAGCTCTTTAGCGTTATCGAGTATTTCATCTAGAAGTTTTATGACTGCTAGTTTTCCTTGAAATACTTCTGCTGTTGGTTTGTCTCCAACCTTTTCGTGTATCTTGTTCAGTTCTGGCAATATTTCATTTATAGCGTTTCTTTTCTCTTCAAGAGATGTCAATAGGACTTCAGGATTATTTGCTACAAAATTCGTCTTGTTATCTATAATAACAGTAGTTATAAGTCCAAGATTCTTTAATTTTTCAAGAATATCATAAGTTGTGCTACGTGCTAGGTTAGCTAGTTCACTTATCCTGTTTGCTGTGGCTTTACCCACTTTTAAGCATACAATAAACACATTTGCTTCCTTTTCAGTCAAACCATATTGAATTAATTTCTCGAGCATTATGAAACTATTATTGAAACTATTATATAAACTTTTTTATTGTCGGTCTTTTTCGACGGCTAATATATTTAAAGATTATAATACCACTTAATAGTTATAACAAAATTTAATGAGGTATTAAACATGATTGAAGAAAATAAAATCCCCAATAATTGGTGGAGAGAAGGATATTTTTTTGGAAAAAGATATTTCTATCCAGACAATAGCAAAGATGGCTATCTGATGAACCAAAAGGAAACACTAGAAGAAAAGACAAAAAGAGAATCTGAAGGAATAATAAAACTTTTAGATCTTGAAAAAGGTTCAAAAATTCTTGATGCACCTTGTGGTTATGGAAGACATACAATAATGCTTGAATCATTAGGATATGATTTAACAGGCATAGATATAGATAAAGAACATCTATTGAAAGCACAGAATGATTCAATAGAAAAAAAAGTTATACCAACATTACTGAAAAGAGATCTTAGAAACATTGAAACTGATCTTTACGGTCAATTTGATGCAACTATAAACATGTTCTATTCATTTGGATTTTTCCAAAATGAAAAAGAGAATGTGCAAGTGATGAAAGAATTCTATAATTCATTAAAACCAGATGGAAAACTTTTATTGCATACAGATGTAAGTCCTGAAATGATAAAAAATAACACAACAATAAAACAAAGCATCAGAGAACTTGAAAATAACCACAGACTAATAATCCTTGAAGATTATAATCCAACGACAAAAAGAATGGAAGGTTCTTGGGAAACAACAGATGCTATTGGAAATGTAATTTTCCCTAGAGCATTTTATAGCATGAGAATCTATTCAGCAAATGAATTTGAAGAAATGGCTGAAAGTGTAGGATTCAAAGATATTGAATTTTATGGTTCATTTAATGGAGAACATTTCAATAATAAGAGTAAAGAGATGATAATGGTTGCAAGGAAATAAGAGGTAAAAAATGGAAAAAGAAAAATTAGAATTTAAAGTGCAAGAATTTATTGAAAGCGAACATCCGCTTGATAACTTTGGGAAATTTGTTATTGCAAAAGAAAAAGAATTTTTAGGTGCATATTTTGTGGCTGAAGCATATAGCCATAATACTGCGATAAACCGGATTGAAGGCCTAAGCGATAAACTAATAATAGGAGGAGGAAACTGGTCAATGTTTTTTGATGACCCCTTAGAATTGTCAGGTTATTCAGGAAATTATGGAGCTATTCCTAAAAGTGCTAGAGAAAATCTAACAACTGCAATGAGAACATATTTGAATAGAGAAGTAATTGATAAGCTCGAAAATGGAAAAATTATGGAACAAAAATCATGGCAAAAATCAGGATATAAAATCTAATTATTTTGCTTTTTTAATTATTAATCTTGCAGTGTTCTCATCGACCACTTCTATTTCTTGCTCAACTATTTCTATCGGTTTTGAATAGTTTGGCCCGTTTAAAACTAAACTCTCAAACTCACCCCCCTCCCCAGCGACATTGATTTTATACTTTTTTTCTAATTCAGATAGTTTTTCTATATCTTCATAGGTTATGGTTCTTCCAAGCCAACTTTTATCGAATCCATATGCTTGAACAGCTGTGAATATGAATTCGTAGCCTTCAGCAATCAACTGTTCCATCAAGGTTCTTTGATTCATGTGCCAAAGAGGACTAAATATTTTAAGGTCTAGTTCATCGCACACATTTTCGATTCGTTCCCTTTGATAGTTTGAAAATACTGCTCCAGTGATCACTCCTTCAATCCTATGATTAACTTTAGCTTCCTTCAAAGCAATCTTCAAATCTTCAAGCTCTTTTTCTTTCTCACCACTTGTTTCTGCAATCACTAAAGGAAGCCCCATGCTTTCAGCCTGTAATTTGGTTAATTCTATTGCTGGAGTGTGAAACATATAACTGTAATCATTCTTGCTCATTATAGTTATCGCGCATGCTAATTCATAGTTTTGTCTTTGCATAAGTAGACCTGCATAATTACTATCTTTCCCACCACTAAGAAGAAGTCCTAATTTTAGATTTTTTTCATCTAAGAATTGTGAAAGATATTCTGATTTTTTACTGTAACCATTTCTTTTAGCTAATTTGTTCAATGCTGAATCAAACCTTGAACCGTACTGCGCTGCACGTTTTTTTCTTTGACTAAATTCTTTATCAAGACCTAAATCTTCAGCTACTTCCCTAATTATTTTTTTATTTTGTACATCATCCAACTTGTATTCTGCAGGAATCTTCAAGGAATAATCGACAAGTTTCTTATCCAAAAATGGAAGTCGTAGTTCAATATTATGGTTCATGGTTATTACATCATCACGGTAAAGATCTCTCTCATACATCTTAAGTAAACCGCTTGAGCATTCGTCATTTATCAAAAGACTGTTCTTGTGCCTTTCATAACCTGCAAATATATCTTCAGAACCTAATCCTGAGTACATGACTCGAATCCCATCAATTTGCGCTTGTTCACAAACTGATAAAAACGTTAATCCAACACCGACTTTTACAACATTTGTGTCTTCTATTAAAGGAACTACTTTTCGTATTTTTTCTTCAACATCATCAATATCAATCAATACTTCTTTTAGTTCAAAACCATATTCTTTTGCTATCCTTCTTGAATAGGTTAGGTCTTCGCTTGTCGCAAGGCCCTTTCCAGTCATCGCTGCTGTATAGCAGACAAAGTCAACGTTTAAGCTTTGCAAAGTTTTTGCAATTATTGTTGAATCAATCCCTCCACTAAATAATAAACCCACTTTTTCATCAGGAATCCTTTTGCTTACCGCACTAAGAAATAATCCTTGAACCTCTTTTTTTATTTCTTCATGACTTTTTTCATGTTCTGGCTTGTTATTGAAAAAATCTCTTCTTAATAATTCTATCTCGTCTGTTTTGATATCATATTTTAGTACAGTTCTTGGATTCAGTTCACTTATCAAACTATACTCTTGTTTCTGTAATGCTTTTTTCTCGCTTGCAAAAGCAAAGCCATCATCAGTACTATACCATAAAGGCTTTACACCTATCAAGTCCCTAGCAAGAATGATCTTATCATCTTTCCAGTATGCAAATGCATAAACACCATCTAACTTATTCAAGACTTCAATGGTTTCATCATACTTGTCTAATAGTTTCAATAATAATTCTGAATCGTTTCTAGCATCAATATTTTCTGATTCACAAAGTTCTTTCCAGTTGTATATTTCACAGTTTGAAACGATCAATCCTTCATTTTTGATAGGTTGTGGTATCAAATTCACCATTGCGTGAAGTGTGTGGCCTATTGCATTTTTTGAATTGGTTATATCTAATTCTTCAATAGTTTTTGCAATCTTTACTATAGGTGTTGCTATACCAACCGAATCCTTTCCACGATTATGGAAAAGCTTCAAAGTATCAACTACCTTAACTTCGGCATCTTTAATATTGAAATAACCTGTTATACTGCACATAAGAATTAGAATTTAATTTTTATTTATAAAGGAATCGTTATATTATTTTTTTCCATTATTTAGAAAGAACCAAAAAAGAAAAGTCATAAATGACAAGATTATTCCGAAAATAAGCATTGTAGTTTTTAGGCTTATTATCTCTGCACCTCTTGCAAGAACTAGTACCAATAATCCATATCCAAGTCTTGAAAATATCGCATTTATTGATAATATTGTCGCTCTATATTTGCTTTTTGCATTCTTGTTAAGATAATCTCCAACTACTGGAAAAACTAAACCTCTAACTAGTTCTCTAAATGCAAAAAATATTATTCCCCACCAGACAAAAAATATGCTTCCAAAAAGATATGATAATGATACTAATATTGGCATCAATAGTAAAGTATTTTTTATTCCTAATCTTGAATCTATCTTATGCGCATAGTAAGAAAATAATGCTGTAAATAAAGAGAAGAATGCGAAAATGAACCCATACAATCTAATAGGAATTCCTGTTTCTAAGAAGTAAGGTTGGTATAAGAAAAATATCACATTTGAAAAACCCATCACGAAAAATGAATAGACAAATATACCTAATAATTTATTATTTTTTATTGAATGGTCTATTGCGCCTTTTATATCTTTTATAGATAATTCTATATCTTCTTTTTTCTTTGGTTCAATAAAAGATAATGAGACAATTATTAAAAAAATCCCAATTATTGCTTCTATAAAGAATAATAATTTGATTCCGTAGATTATGAATATTGATCCTAAGATTGTTGATAATATTACTCCTGCTTCCTGGAAAGTTTTTGCTTTACCATCATATTTTTTGAATTTTTTTTCTTTTTTTACTGATTTTAAGCTTTCATAAAAAAGTGCGCTGTCTGCACCTGAAATCATTGTTTGACCTAATCCTCCAAATATAGGAACAAGAAGTATGGATAAAAAATTTGTAAATATAAGTAAAAGTGCTATTGAGATGAAATGAAATACTGCACCAAGAAACAAAGTAAGCTTACGACCCAGTGAATCAGCCAAATACCCTGATGGTACTTCAAATAAGAATATTGTAAATGAAAGCATGAATCCATATACCCCTATCTGTGTGTATGTGAAACCTAGATCTACCAAGTAATATGCGTAAAGAAAAGGAAGTGACATCAAAAAATAGTTTAAAAATGAAAAAAGATAATATTTCTTTATGTTGGTTTCGAGTTTCATATTAATCACTTATTTTTCCTTCGTATTTCTTGCTTGTTATCGTCCAGAATATATAAAAGAGTAGTAATGCGAAACCCATTGATAGTATTGAATGTGCAAAAGAGTAAGTGTCAGATATTATTCCAAGTAAGGGTGCAGCTATTAAGTAAATAGTGGATTTTCCCATATTCTTTACGCTTATTATAGAAGCCCTATGACTTGAAGGAATATTGTGGTTTATCAATTCTTCAATATAGATCCCTCTTACTCCGACAAGAACCCTATATATTATCAATGTCAAGAGTCCTATCAATGGATTCAACCCTACAATTATCAATGAGATTGATGAAACTAAAAGCACCCTTGTCAAGAATTTTCTTGGTTTAACATTTTTTGTAAGTCTATTTGACAATAGATTTCCTATACTTGTAGCACCAAAATATATTGTTACTGCTATTCCTATTACAAAAAAAGGTAAGTCTGAAGATTTATAATAAGGCTGTAAGAAAAAATACAATAAGTGTGATAATGCACCAGAAACCGAATAGTATATTATCAAACTTCTGACAAGTGAATGTTCCTTTGCATATTTGAATGATGCTTTTGCATGCTTTAAGAAATTTTTTTCATGCAATTCCTTATGAACTGGAGGTTCCTTAAAGCTCAAAGCTATCAATGTGCTTAAAAAAAAGATTGCTGATGTCCATAAGAATAATTTTTCATATGAATAATAACCTGCTAAGAAAATACTTAAGAGTCCTGAAAAAGCATAGGTTATCATAGCAATAGTTCTATAATTTCCAAAGGTCTTGTTAAATCTGTCTTCTTTTTTTAGTTCTTTCAAGGTATCATATAACCAAGCAGAGTCAGCTCCACTGTTCATTGCCCATGATAAAGCAAGTAATATCTGTGCAATTGCATAAATATAGATTGAAGATGTTAAAGGAAATATTAGAAATGCAACTGCTGCAAAAAACATGCTTATAGCCATACTGTTTTTTCTTCCGTATAGATCTGCAAATATGCCGCTTGGCACTTCAAAAACAAACATGAATATTGCAAATATAAGTTCAAGAACCATTATCTGGGTCATGGAAAGATCTCTAGCAAGAAAGAAAAGAGTAAAAATAGATAGGGTTAATTCTATACTAGCAAAAAAAGAGTAAAAATAAGCTTTAAGTATATTTCTTTCATATACTAAAAGACTTTCTCTTTTATTAGCAAAACTTTTCAAATTTTTCTCTTCCATTTTATTATTCATTTTTATCCTTTCTCGTTTATAATAATATCGGCCTATAGGAAAGGCTTGAACTTTCACCTTCAGCTTCACAGACTGCTATGCTTCTTACAACACTACAGGCATCAAACAGATTATAATCTAGAAATAATGTTTAATGATGTCGATGCATTGTGTGTATCATAATAAGGAGTTAAACATATCTCCTATTTAAATATTTTCATCGGTTTAACTAATGGGTTTCGTATGAATCTATCATCAGATCCCTAAGTACGTCTAAGCCTTCATCCATCTCTTGATAAGAATTCCACACATTTTCTTCAACTTTATAGATATAATAGTCATTGCCTGTTATCACAGCATAAACATAAGATTCTACATCATTAGAATTTTCATCCAATAGGTATATTCCTGAAGATTCACTGTTCAAAATACCTCTATACTCACCATTTTGAGGTTCTATAAGTATTGACCCACCTAGATAACGAAGATCTTCTTCCAAAGATATCTCTTCAATGCTTAATGCAACCAAACAATGACCAACTATAGCATCTAGATTTTCATCAAAGAAATTTCCACAGACAACAGTTGGATATTTGTAATCGGGAAATTCGATTTTTGAAGCATTAGGCAAATATATTGATTCTTTTTCATCTAAAAAATATTTATCTGAATCATTTCTAAACCAGGCATAAGGTGTGACTTGCTTATAATCACATTCACCAAGCAAGGTGTTCATCTCTGCTTTGAAAAAAACTGAATAATCTTCACAATCGCCCCCTTGAGCATCCAAGAAATCAACTAATGACAAGATGTATGTCTCGCTTTTTTGGTCTGATTCATTGAACTTATAAGACATATTATATTCTTTCTTATTTATGAGTTGAAAACATCCAAGATTTATTTCACATACAGAACCATCTATTTTCAAGCATTCATCTTTTAAGTCGTAAGATAATAGTTTTTCAATAGATGAGTTTCCAAGCTTCTCATTTTCTCTAAACCAAGATATGGATTCTTCAATATCTTTTTGATAATTTTCAACTTTTATTATGTATTCGTTTATTTCTTTATCGAAATCAACATAATCTTTTGATAGATCGCTAAAATCATCATTTAGTTGTGTATAATTACTTAATATTTCTTCATAATTGGATTTTACTTCCTCTAACTCATCATATCTTTCATCAAGTGATCTTTTAAGTTCAGATTCAGTTGATCTGGATTCAGAAAGCTGATAATCCAATTGAGATATTTGAGATTCAAGATCGCTTATCTGTGATTTCTTTTCATAAACCTTGTATGTTTGGAAAACTGAAAAAGTTATCAATATTAAAAGTAAAACTATTAGTAGAATCGGTTTTTTACTGATTACATTTGAAAAAGGTGGTTCATTACTTACAGATCTTGGATTAAAATTAGCTGAAGGATTATAATTTACGCTTGAACTACCTCTTTCCATAAAAAAACAATAGTAACATTAATTTATAAAATATGCGATAAAACAAAAAAAATTATTTCTTATCTTCAATGATACCATAACCGATAAGCCTGAATCTTGTACCGACCCTTCTGCTTATTGTTATTCTTGCGCCGATTTCTGCGCATATTGGTAGCTTAAGCTTGCATTCAACTTCGTCTTTAGCGATTTTTGTTACTATACCTACTGTTGAAGCACTGTTAACGTTAAGCATTAATGGTTCTCCCATCTTGATACCTTCAACCTTTTGGTCATCGCTTGAACCAACAACTCTTGTTAGAAGGTTTGTCTTTAGTTTCAAGTCATACCATACTGGTGGAAGCTTATCTGGATGCCCTGCGACGTTTCCTGCTAGCTTATCACTTTTAACTATACTCATGTCAAGACTTGTAAGAACACCGATCGATCCTCCTGGACCGACTGTTTCTGATGATTTTCCCCCAGTCTTAAGTCCAGTAATCACTGTCTTTATAGGTTTTGCAACCTGTTGATTATGCTCAGTAACTATTCTTCCTGGTCGAAGTTCTACCTCGTCACCAACTTTGAATTCGCCTTGCTTTAAGGTTCCTCCAAGGATTCCACCAACCAAGTCTTTTGGTTTTGCACCTGGTTTGTTCACGTCAAAGCTTCGTGCTATGAACATTGTAGGATCAAGTGATGCATCCCTATTAGGTGTTGGTATCACTTCTTCGATTGTCTGTATCAATGCTCCAACATTTACTCCATGCATTGCACTGATAGGTATTATCGGTGCATCTTTGAAAGGTGTATCTTTTATGAATTCTTGAATCTCATGATAGTTCCTTATAGCTCTGTCTTCAGATACTAGGTCTATCTTGTTCTGTACTATGATTATCTTTTTTAGGCCCATTATCTCTAATGCCATCAAGTGTTCTTTTGTTTGAGGCTGTGGGCATGGCTCGTTTGCAGCTACTAGAAGCAGTGCTCCATCCATTATTGTTGCTCCACTAAGCATTGTTGCCATCAGGCTTTCGTGTCCTGGAGCGTCAACTAGGCTTATTTTTCTTAAGATTTCTGAATTTTGCCCGCAATCACATTTGTCCTTTACTGTGAATTCACCACATTTAGGGCATTTTTTTGTGATTATATCCGCATATCCAAGTCTTATAGTAATTCCTCTTTTAAGTTCTTCAGAATGAGTATCTGTCCATTTTCCTGACAATTTCTCTGTCAAGGTTGTCTTTCCATGGTCTACGTGACCTACTAATCCTAGATTTATTTCTGGTTGCAACGGTTTTTTATCTGCCATCTGTTAAAATAAGAAAAGTGGGTTATTTATAAAAGTTGTTATGGAAAGTATTAAGATTAATCAAAAGAAATAGATATACAATATTAAACTGATTATCTAAAGCATATCAAGGACATCTTGAGCAGTTGGAATCTTTTCTATAGTGCCTTCACTTGCACAATAAGGACACCTTTTTGGTATCTCTGATTTTTTTATCTCATAAGAGCATTTTACACATCTGTAAGCCATGTAAACTATACTGTTTAAGGTGCTTTAAATATTTAACTATTTGTTAGTTAAAATTACCCTTCAAAAAACCAATCTTCTTGATCCATATTGAACTGTTCAGGGTTTTCTATGTAACTTATCATGTTTTGGATGAAATGATAGTGCATATCCTCTTCTTTCATTAGGAAATGATAGAACTTTTTTGCCTGATCATCTTCAGTGATCTCATAATGCTTTTTGTAGAAATCATAACCACTTTTTTCAAATTCCAAAGCTGTTTTTAGAACTTTGATATCATCATCTGATTTGAACTCTTCTTTCCACTCAGACACTTTTTTCTTGAATAATTCTTTTGCTTCATCAAAGTGTGAGATATTATCCCCCATATTAACTTCGAAAAACACTTTTGTGCCTAAAGTTTTGTTGAATTCTTCTATTCTTTGTATATGTATCAATTCTTGGCTTGCAAGATATGTGAATAAGTCCCTTACAATCTTACTATCACTATTTGTTGATGCATCTAGATACATATGATATCCTTTCTTCTCATTGTCAAGTGCTTCTTTTATCGCGATTACTTCTTCAGCCATGGTTTTTCCTATTCAATCATTATATTTAAAGGTAATGCTTAACTTTATATATTTCTTTTACGTAGAATTCTGCATGAAATTAAGAAATCCATTAACAGCGATCGCTATCTGCACACTTGTTGCAGGTTGCGCTACGGCAACAAGACCCTCAATAGATACAACGCCAGAAACAAAAACAGTCGAATATTCAATGCAAGACTTAAGATCTCTTGTGATGAATCACCCAGAATATTCTCAAACTGATGCACCGCTATGCTCTGTAGGGGAGATACCATTAGTTTCAACAGAAGGTTTTCCTTATGATAGGCTAACACTTAACACTTGTGGAAAAGCGATATATCTTGATGGAGATAAAAATCCTGTTCTTGTTGATAGTTCAATGGTTCAAGGTCTTGCTACAAGAGTTAAAGATTCATATGGAAAAGAGTAAACCTGTAATAAAAGTTATCGACGAACCATACTTTTGGATATTGATAGCTTTCTTTACAATACTTATCTTCATATCACCAAATAATTCAGACATCTTGCTTCCCATTGGAATAAGCTTTATAACAGCATATTACTTCTTATCATTCAACACAAATTGTCCACGATGCAACAAGCCTTTCGCAAAGAAAAGGGTAAGCCAGGAAAGGATTGGCCAAGCATATGAATCAAGCGACCGAGACCTAGATCTTACAAGTTCAACTTACTCAACAAGGATAAAGCATTACAAGTGCAAATATTGCAAGTATGAATGGGATGATGAGAAGGAATTTAGAAGCAAGAATTAAAACATCAAATAACCTTATTACTACTTGATATTTTTTATGTTATCGTAAAATTTCCGAAATTTTCTATCAATACCGTCTATATTCTGATTTTTTATTGGCAAGTGATTTTAAAAGGAAATGATTAACAAGCAATAATAATTTTTGAGGCGAAAAAATGAATAAGGATATTATTGCAAGGGGCGGATTTTTTACAAAAAAAGATGAAAAGGACGAATTTTTTCTTGAATTTAATGGAGAAGAAATGCCTGTTTTTAAGGAATATCAATATTTGAGCTTACCGTTTAAGTTTAGTGGAAAAGAACACATAACTGGACAACTTATTGAACGTGCTAAAAACAACAAAACATCTTTTTATGAAGAAATATTAAAAGATGAAGATGCAAAAAAAATAATGGATAATTTTTTTTATGAAATGGAACATAATCCTTCATTCACTAAACAAATTATTGATGTTACATTACCTCAAGTCTATATCCAAGATACATTAATGAATGAAGTTGGATTTGATAACACTCTTGAAGGAAGTATTGCAAAAGTTATTTCTGCATGGGAACACTTAAGTGATTTTTACTGTATTGAAGGTTTAGTTGGAGGTGACGGAAAAATAAACCCCCTAAAAAAAGGGAATGGTTCAGCACTTGCCGGATTTATTGATGATCTAGAAGATAAATTACCTTATATAAAATCAAGATTAGATAATGAGGATTGGACAAAATCTATTCTTCAGCTATCACATGTTATTGGTAGAGAATATACTCAAATCGATGACGCAGTTGATTTACTGAGTAAGATAAAAAAACCTTTAGAGCTTGATGAGGATGAATTAAAATATGGAGTTGAAAGCATTGATTCATTAGTTAAAACTAATTTTGTAGAAAATTTAGATATTGCAAGTTTTTATAATACGTTGATAAGATTCCATAACTGGATGCCTTCTGAATTGAAAAAAGGAAAAAACACAGGAGATAGTTATGATTCCACTTGTAAACCATCAAAAGTTGCACTGGCAGAAAATAAAAATATTGAGATTGGAAAACTTGTTAGTGAAATGAGTAATGATGCGACTTCACCTAAAGGAGTTGCATTATCTATTTTTGCAAATAGAAAAGAGATTGGTGATAAAAAAGAGATTGAAAAATTAGTCAATTCGACAAATTTTGAAATCGATAATCACATACTGCATAACATTGATGAATTCTATACCCTAACTTATGAAGATCCTACTTTTTATGAAGGATTAGTTGGTGGCAAATGGAAAGGATTGAAAATGTTACATGATACAAAAAAAGCGCTTGGACTAAATTATGAATTACCAGAAGGTTATGTTATTACTTCTATAGGTATCAATAAATTTTTAGAAGATGCAGGAATATTAAGCATTTTAGAAGAAAATAGCTATAAACTAAATAAGAATCATGTCAAAGAAATAAATAAACTTATTGATGATAATTCACTAGATGAAAAATTATTAGAACCAGCAAAAAAAATGAGCGATAATCTAATTGCTAGATCCAGCATGTATGGTGAAGATGGAGATAATAATTACGCAGGAGTTTATGAATCCATAGGATCTAATAAAGAAAACTTAGAATCCTCTATTAAAGGTGTTATAAAAAGTTACTTTACAAGTGATGCAATATTTGAAAGAAGAAACCATAGTGCGCCAAAAAATAAAGATAAAGTTAAAGGAGTAAATTATGGAATCTTGGACTACCCAAATATTAGTGTTATAGTTCTAGATATAATAGAAGGAGAAAGCGGAGTCTTAATCTATAACAATGGTGATTCTGAAATTTCTCAAGGTAAGGACGTAGTTAATGGAAAATATGAAAAATTTGAAAAAGGTTCAATGGAGGAAATAATCAAACATTTTGACTGTAAAACGATCAAACATGATTTGAAACAGCTTCATAACCTTTATGGAGGAATAGATGTTGAATATGTATCCAATAATGAAGGTATCCATCTTGTTCAAATGAGGGCTCTTCCAGAAAATGCTGAACAGCTTGGAGAAGTACCTAAAGATTGCCCTATAATAGAATATAAAAGTTTTGATGATATAAAGGATAGTATAATTGATTACAGATTTGTAGCGAAATTGGATTTTTTAAAGGATGAAAATTGTAATGATAGACAATTAGAGATCTACAAATTTATGAAAAGAAATGAAGATACTTTAGAAGGAATTAAAGGAGCACTTCCTGGACCTTCACACATACCTAATCGTATAAGATCAAGACATGCACCTTATGAAATGATTGATATATAAAAAATGGATTTTGAAATCGAAAAAGCCAACCCAAACGATGAGGAGAAAATAATTGAATTGATTGAAAAGATTTATCCTAAAGGTTATAATAAGGTTTGGTTAAATGATAAGAAATTATTTGAGAAATCATTAGATGAGATAATTGTTGCAAGAAATGATGATGAACTTATTGGTATGATAAAACTTAATGAAAATTATTGGCCAGGAGTAAATTATATTGAAACTTTGATCATTGATACCCCCTATAGAAATAAAGGTCTTGGAACTTTTCTAGATGATAAAGCTAAAGAATTATCTACAAGACCTATTGTTTCTTTAGATAGATTAACATCTATCAATATGCTTCTGAAGTCAGGAAACCACCCAGGTGCATTATTGCCCAATAGAGAGTATATTGATGGGAAAAAAGAATCTCTTTTTTTGACTTATATCCCTAAAAATTATGAGTTTAACGAACCAATAGAAAATAAAGTAAAAGAAAAAAAGTATAATGATCAAACTTATCTTTATGAATTAAGTGGAAACATTAGTAGTTCTGAAATTGAAAACGCTATTCGAAAGATAAATTCAACTTGCTTTCAAATAGTGTCAGTTAATCACATTGAAGATTCAGTTCTTAAAGAAATTGCAAGATCTAAAGGGATTTATCATATTAATGCAGGTATGATAAATACTGGAAGCACCCATCTAAATATCAATATGTTTTATAAAGATTTAAATGTAATAAAAGATATTGATAGGTTTAAATCAACAATTAAAGATAAAGAAGCGTTAAATATGATAAAGTATGTTGAAAACCAAATAAGCAATTATTAAGATGGATGTTACAAGTTTAGCAAAAAAATTGATAGATATATCATCAGTGACCGGAAAAGAAAAAGAGATTCTTTTATTTATTGAGAAATACCTGGAAGATAATAAAATTGATTTTGAAAGAATTTATGTTAGTGAAGATAGATGGAATATTTTTGCATTTAAAGGAAATTCAGATATTCTATTATCTGGACATTGCGATACAGTAAATAGTGAAAAACATTACAAATCCTATGATAAGGAGGGAAAACTGTATGGTATTGGAAGCAGTGATATGAAAGGGGGGCTTGCAGGCATAATTAATACTTTTATCTCGCTTGATGATTGTAATTTATTGGTTACTGTTGGAGAAGAAAGTGGATTTGATGGAATAAAAGCATTCATAGATTCAGAATTTTGCAAAAAGATTAGATATTCTATAATTGCTGAACCAACTGATCTAACAGCGATAGGTAAACAGTTCGGACTTTTTGGATTTGATATATCAAGCGAAGGTACGCAAAGGCATACTTCACAATTTAAGAAAGGCAATCATTGTGGTCATGATTTGATTATTGCACTTAATAAAGCAATGAAAGATTTCAATGAAAAATTTCCTAAAAGCATATTTTCTATTAATGTTTTAGAATATGGGGAAAAAAGAAATATTATTCCAGATATTGCTACCTGTAAAATTGATATAAGGATAAGCCCTTTTGATAAGATTTTAGAAATCAGAGAATTTGTATTAGAAGAGTTCAAAGAATTTAATACTAAATTTAGATATGTTTTGGAACCTGTTTCTGCAGATGAAGAATTTGAATCACATCTATTTGAAAAAAATATTAAGCTAGATATGAAAATTGGTTTTACTGAAATGTATTTTTTTAATAGGGTAAATATTAAAACTTTGATTTTTGGACCAGGATTAGTTGAACAAGCCCATAAAAAAAATGAGTATTTACCTTTAGAAAACCTTATATCCTATGAAAAAAAATTAAAAGAATTGATTGAAAATGTTAAATGATTTACAGCTTAAAAAAATCAAAGATTTTGGTATAGATCTTGATTGGAATGGCGCTTTTGATGGAAAATCAAAAGGGAATAGGCATCTTTTTAGAATTGTTAATAAATCAAAAGAGATTGCAAAAAATTTTGATGTAGATCTAACAATAATTGAGGCTGCTGCATGGCTTCATGATACCAATCTTGAAAAAACAGTTACTGGAGATACATTAGCAAATTTAGATAAGATCTTAAAATTATTCAATGATCTTGATATAGAAAAAAATGTTCAAGAAAAAATAATACATTGTATCGAAGCACATGATGGGAGAATTCCTGCTAAAACGATTGAAGCAAAAATAATTCATGATGCGGATACTTTAGAAAAAACAGGACCTCTTGGAATAATTAGAGAAACTTGGAAGCGTAGTCAGATTGGCTGGAATAGCGAACAGATAATTGAACACCTTAAAATCCATATTAAGAAAAGATCAGATAGATTATATACGGATATTGCTAGATCTATTGCTGATAAAAATAATAAGATGCTTGATGATTTTTTCTTGATCATAGATGAACAGATTTCTGAAAATTAAAGAAAATTCGGTTTATTTTCATTTTTTCGTGAATGTTCCGAATTATCCAAAATAAGTCTTTTATAAGCTAAAAGCTTACATTTCTTAAATATTTGGAGGAATAAAATGCCAGACGAAAATGATTTTAAAGATTTTTCAATTACAGATAAGGTTAATTACCTTGTTAGAAATACTGAAGAGATAAATACTCGTGATGAATTAGCAAAAAAATTAGAAAAAGATCAGTTAGTTATAAAATATGGGGTTGATCCAACTTCTACAGAAATCCATTTAGGACACCTTGTCCCTATCTTAAAACTTAAAGAATTTCAAGATTTAGGATATGATATAACTTTTTTAATTGGTGATTTTACTGCTAGAATAGGAGATCCTACAGGTAAAGATGAAAGTAGAAAATAATTAACAAAAAAAGAAGTTTATAATAATGCAAAAAGTTATACTGATCAGGTTTTTAAAATTTTAGATCCTGAAAAAACAAAAATTGTTAGAAACTATGATTGGCTTTGTGATCTTAATCTGGAAGAACTTATTGGACTTCTATCAAAAAACACGGTTAATAATTTGATTAAAAGAAAAAGTTTCCAGAATAGGTTTGATGCTGGTAAAGCAGTTCATGGAAATGAATTGATCTATCCTTACTTGCAAGGTTATGATTCTGTTGAATTGAATGCAGATATTGAGATTGGTGGAAGTGATCAGTTATTCAATATGATGTTTGGAAGAGATCTACAACAAAAATATGGACAAGAGCCTCAAGTTGTGATGACAACTCCTTTATTAGAAGGACTTGATGGTAATTTGAAAATGTCTAAATCTTTAGGAAATACTGTGGGAGTTGAAGAAAATCCTAATGATATGTATATGAAAATAATGAAGGTTAATGATGAATTGGTTGATAAATATTTTAGTCTTTTGACAAATTTAAATCATATGCAAGTGAACAGTATCAAAAATTCTTATAGGAATTTAGATACTTATGAGATTGATTTGAAGAAAAAACTTGCTTATGAAATCACTAGCATGTTGCATAATTCATCAGAGGCTAGAGATGCTCAAGAAAATTTTGAAAAAGTGGTTCAAAATAAAGATCTACCAACAAACATTGAAGATCTTTGTATGGATCTAGATAGAAAAATCACACCTTTAGAGATATTGCAAGGAACAAATGCATACTCTTCAAACAGCAATATTAGAAGATTGATTCAGCAAAGAGGTTTCAGTATTGATGGTCAAATAGTTGATGACCCTTTTATTGAAATGAAACTTGAACCTGGAGCTATTATTAAAGCTGGGAAGAAGAATATTTACAAACTATCTTATTAAGATATTTTTCTTCCCTTTTTATCTAATAGATTTATTCATATTTTGCTCCTATTTTTTTATATGCATCACGAAAGGGCATTCCTTCCTTTACCAGTTTGTATGCTTCTTCAGTTGCGTAGAGTTCAGGTGTTAATGCTTTCTTGCAAACTTCTTTATTGCAGATTAGATTATCTATTATCAGTTTCATTATCTGTAAAGATTCCTGTACTGTTTCAAAAGAGTTCATGATTGGTTCTTTCAATAGTTTAACATCCCGGTTATATCCTGAAATAATATTTGATATAAGGTTTTTTACTTTCACTTCTTCGCCAAGGATTATTGAGTATTTTGCCCGTAATAATTCTATCAAGTCCATATTCTTTTTCTGTGGCATTATTGAGCTTCCAGTTGTTAATTCTTTAGGTAAAGTAAAATAATTAAATTCACTCATAGTGAAAATCATCATGTCACTAGCGAACTTATTTGCTGTATACATCAATTGGACTAATAGATTCATTATTGATGATTCATATTTTCCTCGTGTCATCTGTGCGTACAAAGGATTAGTTATAGGTTTTTCAAATCCCAATTCAGTAGAAGTCATTTCTTGATCAATATCTAGTCCTGGTGTTCCAAATCCTGCTGCTGTTCCTAAAGGAGATTTATCTATTATTTTAAGCGTTGAATCTAATAGTAATAGATCATCACTAAATGATTCAGTAAAAACATCAAACCAAATGCCTACACCTAAAGGCATCGCTTTTTGCATGTGAGTATATCCAGGAATTATTATTCCTTTGAATTCTTTCTTTTTTGAAACTAAAGATTTCTTGATCTCTTCGATTATTTCTTTAATTTTTACAAGCTCTTCCTTTTCATACAACCGAAGTGCTACTAACACTTGATCATTTCGGCTTCGACCAGTGTGTATCTTTTTACCTAGATCTCCTAGTTTCTTTGTCAATTCTTTTTCAATTGCTGTATGACAATCTTCATCGCATTGCTCAATAACTAACCCAAATTTTTCTATTTCATTTAACGCGAGAACTATTTTATCTTTTTCATCTTCAGATAATATACCCATTGAACATAGCATGTTTGCATGAGCAATTGATGCTTTCAAGTCATGTTTCAATAGTTTCATATCTAGCAGATAGTCATTTCCTACTGTAAATTTTTCCACTTGCTTGTCCAGCTCCACGTCTTTTTTCCATAGTTTCATGTTACTTACCTAATTTCAATCGTAATGCATTTAGTTTTATGAATCCTACCGCGTCTGTCTGATCATATCCTCCATGAACATCCATGCTTGCAAGGTTTTCATCGTAAAGGCTGTTTTCTGATTCACGGCCAACATTCATCACATTTCCCTTGTAAAGTGTTAAATATGTTTTTCCATTAACGTTTTCTTGACTCTTGTTCACTGCTGCATCTAAAAATTCCATCTCTGGACTGAACCAAAACCCATTATATATCAGTTCTGCTATTTTTGGCATCAACATATCTTTTAGGTGTGCTACTTCTCGGTCAAGAGTTATTGATTCGATATCTCGATGTGCTGATAATAGTATTGTTCCTGCTGGAGTCTCGTATACTCCCCGGCTTTTTAATCCAACGAACCGGTTTTCTACTATGTCCACTCGCCCTATCCCATTTTTTGCACCTAACTCATTCAAGTATTTGAAAAGCTCAAGCGATCCTTTAACAGTTTTATTTTCAGTTAGGTTAGTAACACTTACAGGAATTCCTTTTTTGAATTCTATACATATCTTTGTTTCATTATCTGGGGCGTCTTTTGGGTTTACAGTTTTTTTGAACATATCTTCGAATGGTTCAAATTTGGGGTCTTCAAGTTTTCCTGCTTCATAACTGATATGCATGATGTTATCATCCATACTATATGGTTTTTCTGCTGTTGAGTCTATTGGAACATTATTTTCCTTAGCATAGTTTATCAGATCTGTTCGTCCTTCAAATTGTTTTAAAAATTCTTCATGTTTCCAAGGAGCAATCACTTCTACTTCTGGCATCAGTTTATGGAATGCTAGTTCAAAACGAACTTGGTCATTTCCTTTTCCTGTTGCGCCGTGTGCTACTAGGTTCGTATTTTCTTTTTTTGCTATTTCTATATGCTTTTTTGCTATAACTGGACGGGCTAAGCTTGTTCCAAGAAGATATTTTCCTTCGTAAATCGCGTTTGATTTCAATGCTTGGAAAACGTATTCTTCAATAAATTCTTCCTTCAAGTCTTCAATATAGACTTTGCTTGCGCCAACCTTTAAGGCTTTATCTTTAGCTTTAACAAAATCTTCATATTGACCTACATCTGCCATGTAGCAGATCACTTCATAGCCTTTGTTCAAAAGCCATTTTAGTATGACTGAAGTATCAAGGCCTCCTGAGTATGCTCGTATTACTTTTTTTTGTTTCATGATAATAGATATTCATTTTTTATTTTTAAATTCTTGGACCCATTTTAGACATTTTATACAAATTTGTTCGAAACAAAACATTTTTATTCTCTAAAATATTTCTATACTTTATGAATATTCAAAAATTAACTGAAAATTATATCAAGAATCGACCTTTCATCCAGATAGCACTAGGCCATGACTTAATCAATTATTCAAAACTTGCTAGAATTATAGGTAACGAATTAGACATCTCTCAATTTGATGCAATCTTAATTGCTTGTCGAAGATATAAGGAAAAATTGAAACCTAAAAAATCACTTGGGATAATTGAACTGCTAAAAAAAAGCAATATGACTATCAATACTAATATCTCAACCATAATTGTTGAAAAGAACCAATGTATTGATTATTTAACAGAACTCCAAAAACAAAATGATACAAGAATCATAAAAGGAGAAAGTGCAGTCACCATAATAACTAATAAAGATAAGTTAAAAGAAGTAGAGAAGAGATTCAAGTATTCAATACTTAAAAAAACTGAAAATTTAGTTGAGATAATAATAAGAAGCAGCCAGAAACTTGAAAAGATTCCAGGTGTTACTGGTTACCTTTATTCATTATTTGGTGAGAATGATATTAATATAATTGAAACTATGAGCACTTGGACAGACACAATAATAATTATTGAAAACAAAGATCTGTCTAAAGTTTTAGAAATTATGGATTTCAATACCTAAACACCAGGTCATTTCTTATTATCTTTCTTGTGAAAGGTATCATCCAGTTCGTTGCAGGAGTCACTAGACATATGAATACGAACAAGCTTTGTAGCATGCTTCTTCTTATTTTTAGTGCTTTCCCATAAGTTCTCGTGTTCCAATACATGTTTTCTTGTATATCCATATATGATTAATGGATTTTATAGCTTATATACCTCAAACGACAATGTCCAGTGTCCAGTGGGCTTCACTAAAAGAATATATTCTTTTGTGCACAAAATTACTTTGTAATTTTAGTGTTTTGTCCAGTGGATCTGATGTCCAGAATATTTATCAGCGAACAGTTTAAAAAAATTTATAAGGGACTAATCAAATAATTCAATTATGAATTCATATATTTGGCTTGCTTTGACTCTTGTATTTTTAGCATTGACACTTTATTATTCTACAAATCTTTTTATGGATCCAAGAAAAAGATATTCTTGGATATGGGATCTTATCTCGGCAATATTAAGCGGTTTTATAACCATATTTTCCTTTTTCATATATTCTAATTTTCATAACGATGTCCTAGGTGTTACTGAAACCCTTCCACTATACCTATATCTTTTCTCAGCTGTTTTTGTTCTTTCTATAATAAGACTATCAAATAGCATAATAAAAGATCTTGAAAAGAAGCATAAAGAGTTTGAAAAGATAAATAAGGAACTTATAGAGACTACCGAACTTCAAAAATTAGAGCTGAAAGAAAAAAGGATGATTGAAAAGCTTCTAAAATCAAAAGAGGAATTTATCAACCAATTGAGCCATGACTTAAGAACACCTCTTGTTCCTTTAAAAAATCTGCTTCCTTTAATAAAGAAAAAGTGTGATAAGGAAAAAGAAAAAGATATGATAAATATTTGCTTAAGAAATACTAACTATTTGGAAAAATTGGTTCAAGATACTTTAGAGCTTGCAAAGATGAATTCTCCAACACTTATACTATTCAAAAAAGAATTTAACATAAGAGAATTGATCAATGAGATAAAAGAGATAAACAAAAACTCATTCAAAAAAGAAAATCTAAGTATTAAAAATGAGGTTGATAATATCAGCATATATGCTGATAAGATAAAGATTCGAGAACTTTTTGAAAATCTTATCAATAATTCTATGAATTATAATGATAAAATGCAAAAAAAGATTAATATAAGTTCAAGCGTTGAAAAGGATAAAATAATCCTCTATGTCAAGGATAATGGTGTTGGACTAGAAAAGGATGACCTAAAAAAAGTTTTTGATGAATTCTATAAAGTGGATTCATCAAGACACACCCATAATTCAACAGGCCTTGGTCTTTCAATTGTTAAAAAAATTGTAGATAAGCATAAAGGGTCTATACACGCTAAAAGCGAAGGTTTAAATAAAGGAACAACCATGATAATTAGATTGCCTATAACAAAAAAATGAAAAAAATAGCATTGATTGATGATAACCAAGATATGATTTCTACTATTATTTATAGCATTGAAGATATCGACAAAAATCTAAAGATAATTGGATTTACAAATCCTAAAAAATTTGAAGAAGATACCAAGAAAAACAAATATGATCTTATACTTCTTGATATAATGATGCCTAAATTAAATGGATGGGATCTTTTCTCAATCATAAAAAATAGTGAAAATAAGAATAAAGATACGCCAATCATATTCTTGACTGCAAAAGTAGATGAGCAAAGCATCAAACTTGGAAGATATGCATCAGATAGCTACATCACAAAACCCTTTGAGACAAAAGATCTTGTTAAAGAGATCTACAAATATCTAAAATGAAAAATAGCATATTGATAAAAAGATTTCTAGTTGACATGATAAAAGAAGGGGCAAATATTACTTCAAGAGATTACTTCATGATTGTTCTAAAAGATATTTTTAATAATAAGATGGAAAAATATTTCTTTTTGAAGTATATAGAGATCTCTTATGATATTATTGAGATAAATGAACATATTGATGATTTTGGTGAAGAAGTTATTGGTAGGCCCTTAAATGAGATCTATAATGAATTATTCATACCAACAACAAAAAAATCATTCAAAAAAAATATCAGCAATGATATGTACTTATTATATGAAAGGATAGGAATCAAGCTTTAGATCAATAATTTTCTATCTGATCTATCCCTTCTGCTTTAACCCTGAACTTGAACTTGTGTTCTTGACGTTCACTATGGTGATGACCAACTTCTGAGAAGGATAAGAATATCAAGCCTTTATCAACAAGGTAATCGATCGCGTTTTCTGTATCATCAAAACTTAAACTTAATGCTTCTTCCAATTCTTCCAGGTTAGAAAACCTTTTTCCCTGTACATATTCATCATAAAGATGCTTTAGAACCTTATTTGCATTTTCCCTTATCATAATCCTAATTTGATATTATTAGTATAAAAACCTTTGCAAAGATTAGATCTTTGCTTGGATAAAGCCCATGTGAGTATGCTCAAGCCCAGTCTTTGTCCTGTATACAAATCCTATATCTGAATGGATTTTATCTCCTTTCTCTAATGTTTTTTGACATGTCCATTCTAGGACAAAAAGCGCTTTTTCACTCACATTATTGTCAGTTGCAGCTTCTCCATTTAAGAATATTACATCCACGCTTGAAGCGTTGCAGAAATCATCTTCAACTGAGCTGATTATCTCAATGTTTCCCAAATTATTATGTAAAGAGACTTGTATAGTTGTAGCTGTAAAAATTGGTGATTCAGAACTTGTTACTGGAGGTGGAAAAGTAACCTTATCAACTAAGAAATCTTCAGGACTTATATACCCCACATGTATCAATACACCTATCAGTATAAGGATTGCGATAAGTGCAAACCCATAGGTTATTAGAAAATCAAATGAAGCTTGACCTTTTTTCATGAAGTATTAATAATTATTTAATATTTAAATTAAACCTTTAAAATCGTTGCAATAGATCAGGATTCTCAGCATCTTTTCCAAAGAACATATATTCAGTCAATAGTTCATAATCTTTCATAAAAAATTCAAATGCTTCTCTTAAGTTGAATATTTGAGGATTTTCAACTTTAGCTATCTCATTTATTACTTCATCAAGTGATGCACCCAAAAAACTGGTAGACTCATCAAGCAGCGAAAGAATTGGTTTGTTACCGCTTCTTTCAACCTCCATCATGTTTTCATGATTTGAGTGAAAAACATACTTATCCGGAACATAATCTGGTTTTATGCAATCAACTTCAAAAATCAGATCTCCCACTTCAGGAATAGAACAAGGATCATAAGCCAAAGAGATTCCTAAAATATAATATAATTCTTTATTCTTGAAAAATAAGCTATTATAATATTCAAAATTGACCATATTTGTTTTGCTAAAATAAAAAATGGTAAAACCTCTTTTCTCATTAGGTTCATCACTTAAATCACCAGACAATATCAAATCATTAACCACTTTAAAATTAATAATTCAATTCAATTATTTATATATTTATTGGATAAGATATAAAAGAATATAAGCCCCCAGAGGAAGCCAAGGATTCTAATGGACGATTCCAAGCAATAATTCTTACCTTTCTCCTCCATAAATAATTATAAAGAAAAGTTAAGCAAAACTAATATTTAAAATTAATTGAATTCTTTAAAATATTGAATTGTTTTTTGCAATCCTTCTTCTAAACTTATTTTTGGATTCCAATTAAGAATTTTTTGAGCTAAAGTAATATCAGGTCTTCGCTTTTTTGGATCATCTTTTGGTAATCCATTAAAGATGATATCACTATTTGAATCAGGAATTAAATCTAATATTTTTTCTGCAAGTGATTTAATTGAAATTTCTGAAGGATTTCCTAAATTTAAAACAGGAATATTAAACCAGCCTTCATTTTTTAATGAATTATTTAGACTACCTTGATCCAACCCCATATAACCATTAATACCTTCAATTAAATCATCAACATATTGAAAGCTTCTTGTTTGCATACCATCACCATATAATGTGATATCTTCACCTGATAAAGCTTGATTTATAAAATTACTAATAACTCTACCATCATTTTTTTCAATATTTGGTCCAAAAGTATTAAATATTCTAATAACTCTTACATCCAATCCATGATGATGGAAATAATCAGAACAAAAAGTTTCAGCCATCCTTTTTGATTCATCATAACAACTTCTTGGACCAAGAATATTTACGTTACCCCAATACCTTTCAGTTTGTGGATGTTCTAAAGGATCGCCATAAATCTCAGAAGTTGATGCATGTAGAACTTTAGCATTAGTTTTAGTTGCAAGATCCATTACGTTTAGAATTCCAAGAACTGAAGATTTAGAAGTTTTTATAGGATCTCTTTGATAATGTAATGAAGATGCAGGACAAGCTAAATTATAAATTTCATCAAAATATCCATCAAAAGGAATTGTAACATCATGCATTAAGAAGGTAAAATTAGGATTTCCAATTAAATCACTAATATTTCTTTTATTTCCAGTATAAAAATTATCTAAAGAAGTGACTTCATACCCTTTTTCAAGTAAATTTCTAGACATATGAGAACCGATAAAGCCAGCACCACCAGTTATTAAAACTTTTTTCATACAACCCTCATGATTTCTTGATTAGGATATTTAAAATTTTTAATTAACATTACACTACCATTTTGAATTTTATACAAAGGTTGACAATCTAAACTTTTCAAAAATTGATAAATGAGATTGCCATGAGTAAATAATAATAGTTTATCAAGCGAATTAATTTCTTTTAAAAAATCTTCTAAATTGACTAAAGAATTAGATTTTTCCCAAGGTACATTAATTTCATTAAGCCGATTATCAATCATTATTTTTCTAATTCCTAAAACTTCTCTCGTTTTTTCGGCAGTATCTAAAGAACGTTTAGTATTACTTGAATAAATTGATACATTTTTAATTTGAATCATTTTAAAATATTCAGCAACAAAGTTGGCATCTTTTTTTCCTTTTTCATTTAAGTCCATCCATTCTGGAAAAATAAAAGGATTCCAATTTTTATCTAAAATTTTTTCTTTAAAAGTTTTTTTTTGAGAATTATAAAACTCGTTAAAATAAGTTTCACCATGCCTAATTAGATAAATATTACTCATTTAAATAAAATAATTAAATAGGAAATATTTAAATATTACTACTTAATAATAATAATTATGAGACCTGAATTAAATTTATTTAAACCATTCAGCCCGGGAGAAGAAATAATTATACCTCCAAGTTTACAAAAAAATTCTTTTCCAAAACTAAAAAAGATTGGAGAAACAACCCATGTTGAAACACCCTCAAGATTGTGTGCAATAGTTTTTGATTTATTAGGAATAACAGACATGCCACCTAAAACTGGAGGTAATGCATACGCTGCTGATTTTTATAAAACAGGAGTAACAATTTCGAATTCAAGTGATAAAGGAATTAATTTTGAAAATAAATATTCTTCGGAAATACATAATATGTATGAAATAATGAAACAACTTTTGAATATTAATCCTAACATTTCAGTAAAACTAGAATCACACGAATTAGCTCATAGCGGTTTAGGTTCTACCTCTGCAAAAGTTATTGGATTTGCAGTGGGTTTGAACGAAATGTATGGAAAACCCCTTACTAATTATCAACTTAGACAATTAATAGGATATAACCATGCAGAAACTTCTTCTCATGATGAAAAAAAATTAGTCAAAGGATTTAGCTTTGGAACAAGTGGAGCAGTTTCTTTATATGGTGGAACTGCAATAATGGCTCCTAATTACGAAATAATAGCTCACACCCAAATACCTCAAGAATTTTCAATCATGTCCTATACCCCTTCTAATAAAATAATGCAAGGAAGTAAAGGATTAACTCCTGAGCAAGAGCAAAAACCTATTGAAGCTATAAAAAAACATGAAATTTTATATGCAGGAAAAAGAACATTACTTACAATGCATGAACTTATTCCAACAATGAATAACAATAACTTTGAAAAACACGCTGAAGTAATGTGGGAATTAGTAAGCACCATGATTCCTTCTTTTAAAGGGTTACATGGAGACAAATATGCAAATCATATAATAGACATGTATAATTTTGGTGCAATGTTTCCCTGTCAAAGTTCAACAGGTCCGAACATCTTTTTTTATTGCAAAGAAAAAGATGAAAAAAAATTCAGAGATTATTTAATAAATAATGGTTTGGTGAATGGAGAAATTATGATTGGAAAAACAAGCAGAGGCTTAGAATTCTCTATAGATAATGGACCGATTGAAAATTACTTTTTTCAAGGTAAAATTTTATGAAATTTTTAGATAGACAAATTATCGAATCAACAATAAATAAATTTATACCTATTGGAGAAATTTTTTACATAAAACAAATTAATACAGGTAAAAAAAATTATGTTTATGATATAACCTCAAAAAAAGGAGATTTCATAATAAAAATTTATTCAGAAAAAAGCCATCCTTCACCCACAGATATGGAATATAACATTCTAAATTTCTTATACCAAGATCAATTTCCAGTTCCTAGACCTTTAGATTTTATTTGTGATAAAAATACATCTAGCATCCTATTGGAAAAATTAGTAGGACATAGTGGAAATATGAGATTTGTTCCAAGACATTTAATTCCACTCTTAAACTATGAAGCAGGTCAAATCCTGGGAAGATTACATTCCTATTCATTTGATAAATATGGATTTTTAAATCTTAAAAATGGAAAATTAAATGGAATAGATGATTCATGGAAATCTTTTTTATATAAAGAAGATAAATATTTTATTACCTGTTTGGAAAATATTAATTATGAAACCATATCTCAAGATTATAAAGCAGTTATTAATAAAATACGATATTCAGACTCTGAAAAATCTTTACTCCATAATGATTTTAATCCAAGTAATGCCATATTTGATAAAGATTTAATTTCTGGAATAATTGATTTTGAAACTTCTATATTAGGAGATCCTAATTTTGAATTATTATCTATTGAAACAGAAAATTCTTGGTTTAAAACTCCAAAAGAAAAAGATTCATTTTTTAAAGGATATTCCGAAGTGAGAGATATCCCCTCTTCAAATTCTGATTTAAAAGAAGCATATTCTAAAAAAAAAATAATTAAAGAACTAGTTTTTCTTTCAAAAAAAAAATTATTAGATGAAAATAAAAAAGAAATGTTAATTAATAGGTATTTTTCAATATGATTTTAACTACATTTTTCACAATTTATGGGAATTCACATATAGATTTGGCATCATTAACTATTGAATCGATAAAAAATCAAAGTATAAAAAGTGAAATACTTGTTGTGGAAGTTAATGAGGTTAGACAAGTAAAAAATGAAGGAATAGAACATGTATTAATTAAACCATCTAAAAAACTAACACCTAGCCTATTAAAAAATATAGCATTAAAATCAATTAAAACTGAATACGCTTACTCTACCGATGCAGACATATTATTTTATGAAAGAGATTATCTTGAAAAGATTATAGAATTAGCATCTGAAGGAGTTGCAATAAAACCTTCTCTTAAAAGATTTCCAATCCAAGAAAAAGATAAACTAATTGAGTTAAGCAACAAACAAGATTTTAATGAAATTTTACAATCTTTAAAAATAAATAAATATGTCGCGTCATTATCAGGATCCAATCATGACATAATACCTCACCTAACTGGAAAAAGACAGGCAACTACAACAATTAAAGAATTTAATGAATATATAAATCATCCTTCCAGAAGAGGTAGGGAACCTTTTTATTTTCAATTATTATATCATGCAGGAGCAATATGCTGTAAAACAAAATTATTTAAAGATGTGGGAGGATACTTTGAAGGTTTTATTAATTGGGGCTATGAAGATAAAGATTTAAGACTAAAACTTTCAAAAATAAGTCCATTAATTGAATTAAAAAATGATTATGAAGTCATACATGTGGATCATAAGAGAGGCTATTTTTGTCAAGATTCATTTAAAAGAAATACAACCCTATTTGATATAAGAAGTAAATCTGATATTTCAAATATAATCAAAGAAGATAAATTAAAAAATGGCTTTAATTGATTTACTAAATAAAAAAAGCAACGATTATTCAAAATATGAGCCTTTTATAGATAAATCACCTATTAGTTCTTCTTTGATAATACCTCATTATGAAAATCACCACTTATTAGATATATTATTGTATAATCTTTTAGAACAAAATGAAATTAAAAAAAATCCCAAATTATTTGAAATAATTATAATTGATGATGGATCAAAAATACCTTATAAGTTAAAATCAAAAAAATATGAGGAACAGGTACAATTAATAAGATTTAATAAAAATAGAGGTAGATCAAATTCTAGAAACGAAGGGATTTCTAAATCAACACATGAACTTTTATTTTTTTTTGATTCAGATATTATAATTCCTAATAATTATTTTTCTGACCACTGGAAAATACATAATTCAGGAATTGATGCAATAGTTGTGGGATTTGCAGAAGATATAGAATATAAATCAAATATTAAAATCATAAAAAAACCAAATATAAAAAAGGATTATAGATTCTATAAAAAAATTGAAAAAAAATTTTTAGATTTTAGTCTTGGAGAATATAGAATAATAAATAATACTAATTGGTTTAAAGATTTTGGATATGGATTAAATTTTGGAATTTTTACTTTACCTTTTATGGTAACAACTCATAATATTAGCATATTAAAATCCAAAGCAAATTTAATAAATGGATTTGAAGAAAAATTTAATGGATGGGGACTTGAAGACACTTATTTTGGTGCTAAAGCAATTGCCTCTGGTTCATATATCGTGCCAATTAATAATGGAGTATTTAGATTTTTACATGAACCTAGAGGAATTAGTAAAAAAGAAAAATATTTTCAAATGGAATCAAATTATTTATTATATAAAAAATTAATATCTTAATTTTTACACAATTTTTTTAACTATTTCTTTTATCCTTGCAGAATCTAATCCAAAATGACTCCTTAATTTTGACTCATATCCTGTAGTTCCAATTTCAAAACCTAAATTAATTAAAGAACTTGGAGAAATATTTTCTTTTAATAATAAATTTGAAACATAACTAGAGAGAATAAAAGGATTACCATTATAAATAGTTAAGACAGGTATATGAGATTTAACTAAATTTTTTAAACTAGAATTTTTAGTTTCATTATACCCGACAACATTTATAACTCTACCGCAAATACCAGTTTCTTGTTTCAATTCTTCAACAGCTTGAATACTCTCATTTACTATATCACCTGATGAAAAAATTATATAATCAGGATTTTTAGATCCTAAAGCATAAAGATTTGTATTTAGTAAATCATTTTTATCTCTCTTAATTTCTTTAAAAGGTCTTGAATGCAATCTAATATAATTCGCTCCAGCATTATTAATAGATTTATTTAAACAATTAATCATGTCTTGATAATCACAAGGCTCATAGTAATTAAAACCTGGCATAGTGAGAATCATTCCTGCTTGACCTGAACTTTGATGAGTGCTACCATTCATAGCTCCAGAAAGCCCAGCATAACTACTTAATAAAATTACATTGCTTCCAGATTGGGCAATTGTATTGAGTTGATCAGCACATCTATATAAAAATGCATCACCATAAGGAATGATTATTCTTGAACTCCTATCTGTTATTGATACACCATGAGCAGCACTCAACATATGCTGTTCCCTTATCCCAAAATCTAAAGCTTCAGTTAATTTTGTAAAACCTCTTGTTGCAAGTTCAGGTAAAATATCTGCCCAAAAAACATATACATTAAAATCTTTATCAATTTTACCTAATGAAGATAAATACATACTAATTGCTTGATTTGCATCTACAGCTCTTCCATCTTTTTTAATATTGATAATAGTTTTTACATTTTCAAATTTCTGGGTTTCAGGTATTTTACTAAAGGATTTTTTAATTTTTGAATTAATAATACCTAATTCTTTCATATTTATTTGATTATAAATTTCATTCAAACTCAATTCAAGAATAGAATCTAAATTTTTTCCAAGTGCAGAAGTAGTATGATAACCTTCTGAAGATTCTAATGCTCCTTCAAGTCCATTCCCTTTAACTGTATTAGCTATAATTAAAGTAGGTCTCAGATTATTGATAGATTCAACATATGCATGATTTATTTCATATAAATTATGACCATCAATTTCCAGTATATCCCATCCATATCCAGACCAAATTTGATTTATATTAGAAACTGAATCATTTTTATTAGTAGCTTTTGATAATTGTTTTTGATTTTTATCTAAAATACAAATAAGCTTTTCTAAATTTAAATGAGATGCATGCCTTGCCGCCTCGGAAACCATCCCTTCTTGTTCTTCTCCATCCCCTAAGAAAACAAAAGTATTCCATGGATTCGTAGAGTTTCTACTAGCTATAGCAGAACCAACACCATATGAAAGAACCATACCCAATGATCCAGAAGGAGTTATATCAACACCAGGAGTTAGTTTCATATCTTCATGACCTTGTAATCTAGAACCTATATTCCCAATTGTCATTAATTCCTCTTTTGTTATATATCCTAATTTTTCAAAAATTGAGTATCTTAACGGACCAACATGCCCCCTTAAAATAATTTTATCCTGAATTAATCCATTTTTAATATTAAGATGCCCCCCAACATATAATTCACATAAAAGTTCAGCAGAAGACATACATGCTCCCAAATGTCCTTTCTTAATAAATTTAATTGATTCTAAGGTATCTTTTATAACTTGAAATGTAAAATTTTTAGTTTCTACAAATGATAAAATCCTAGACATACTACTTTAAAATAAAAACATATTTTTAAATTTTTGTTTTAAATTAATAATAAAGCCCCCAGAGGCTTATCCAAGATGTTTTGTCGATCTATCTAAAATAACATTTACTTTCTTATTTTGTATTTCAATAATTGTTAAAGAGGCATTTTTTGCAATAAATTTCTTGACATTCTCAAAAGTGTGTTCATATCCTAATATCTCAATCAATAGATGTACAATGACACCCCCATGAGTAACAACAAGAATACTTTTATTAGGATAATTTTCCAACAAATAATGATAGAAATTTCTGATTCTTTCTACAAAATCTTTCAATCTTTCTCCTCCTTCAGGCTGAAAATCAAACAAAGGAATATTTAGCTTATCTGCTGCTTCTTTTAGGCTTCCCACTTTCTTGCCACTAAATTCTCCAAGATTAATCTCCCTTACATCTTCAGAAATCTTTATTGAAATGCATTTATGGAACTCCATGATTCCTTCTGCAGTCTTTTTTGCCCTAAGCAGATCACTTGTATAGCAGACATCAATATTTTCTTCCTTCAGTCTTCTTGAAAGCTTTTCTAATTGTTTCAATCCCTTTTCAGATATAGGTGAATCTTCAAAACCTTGAAGAATTTTCTTCTCATTTGATTCAGTTTCAACATGCCTAACTAGATATAATCTCATTTTATTATTAAATTAAGAATAGTATATAAATATTGGTTAGAAATAGTATTAGAATCCCCTAGATGGGGACAAAAATACTCTAAGCCCCCAGAGGGATTTGAACCCTCGACCTGTCGCTGTCTGAAATCAAAGATTTCCGAGCAAATCTCGATTTTCTTCAATTTTACTAGGCGACCGCTATAGCCACTAAGCCACGGGAGCGAGTTAATAAAAAAAATAGAAAAATAAGCTTCTTATAAAGATTTCTAAAACTTACTTAACTCTTACTTCATTTTTCACATAATCAACCATAAAAGTGCTCTTTTTTGGCTTTTCAAGTTTTAATAAAGCAATTTGTTCCATGATATTAGTATCAAATATTGATTGTGCAAGCCTAACTCCAAAATCAGGATTTAAACTTTGTTGGACCAAATAATCAAAACACTTATCTGAAATGCTCAAATTCAAATTTTTATGCCTAAGCTCAAGTTTTTTTCTTTCAAAATATTTTGAAAATATTGAAGATATCTCTTCCTCACCTAAAGGATTAAAATGCAAAATTTTGTTTATACGCCCTATAAAAGGAGGATCAAACCTCTTTTTCAATTCATTATCAACATTATCAGTTGCTAATTCGATTGAATTTTTTGAACCGAATCCTATCTCTCTAAAATCACTGTAGAACTTATTTCCCACATTACTAGTGAAAAATATGTAGCCTTCAAAAGGATATTGAATGTTTTTCCTATCTGCAAATTTTCCATCCATTAAAGTATAAAGAGCATCATAAAGATTGGGATGTGCTTTTTCAATCTCATCAAAAAGTATTACCCCTTTAGGATTTTCTACAACAAACTTTGCTAATGAACTGCCTTGTTCAAACCCGACATAGCTTGGAGGCGCTCCTCTTAAACTCAAAACTTCATGGCTTTGTTGATAATTTTCACAATTAACAGTTAGATCTCCCCTTCCAAGATAATTTATTACTGAATTTGCAAGTTCTGTTTTTCCTATTCCTGATTTTCCTAAAAAAAGAAAACACCTAGGCTTTAAATCAATAGATATGCCACTCTCTTTTGCAATTATAGAATTCACAACTTCATCAATACTATCATCTTGCCCAATTATTTTCGATTTTAGATAATACTTCATATCTTTTAATTCATTTGCAGTTATATCTGTTTTTTTACCAGAATAAGCATGCATAGTTAAAACACTTTGAAATCTTTTTAAAGAATTTCCAAGCATCCTTTCATATTCTAGATCTTTATGTTTTTTTGCTATGTGATTATATATCTTAGTAATATCTTCACCTTCACAACTATCAACATTTTTTACATATGCTGCAAAAGAAACAACTTTATGCTGATATGACTGAAATGCTAAATCATTCATTGAAATATTGTTTAAAAAATTATTAATTTTTTCCTTTGAAATAGGTTTCATAAAAAATTTGATACCCCCTATTCCTACTTCTTCATAACTATTTTTACTCATTAATTCCCTCCCTGCAAAAAAATTGTATATGACTTCTTAATTTAATTATTTATAAATTTTTATATATTCACCACTATAAAATAAAAAGAAAAAAATTAGAATAATGGATTATTCTTGAAAAACCTTTTCATAGGACAAAACGCTACAACTACAAGCAGTAATAGGTACCAATACCAATCGATTGCTAAAAGATATGCTGCAAGCCCTGGAAATAATGAAAGTGCTCCAAGAGTAAAAAGCATAACTGACGTTTTTATTAAGCTTATATCATACCATTTAAGGTTTTTCAAACCTTTGTCATAAAATTTTATCATGTTCATAAGTATTACCTCCAAAAAAGAAATATAAGAATAAGTTTATTTAAATGTTTAGAAAAATAAGCCCCCGCCGAGATTTGAACTCGGGACCTCTGCATTTTTAGGTTTACGCACAAAGAACAAGTTCTTTGGCGCGTCGAACAAGTTCGCCGTACCAATGCAACGCTATACCACTAAGCCACGGGAGCAAACAAAGTTTGCGAGTGTGATCTGATGAGCTTGCCTCATCATGAGCCACGGGAGCGAGTGAATACAAAAAAGGAATAATAATCTGTTTTTAAACTTTATGCAATAAAACCCTTAAAATATTCAATAATAAGAGAATAGCCCCTAATACCATTATAGAGACATAGCTTATCCATAGCACAACAGTCCCAATTGGGAGAAGTATTATGTAGATATTTGCAAATATCAAATATGCAATTAATAATTTAATCAGATCGAACCTTCCATAATCCTGCTTATTGAAAGATTTAATTGACATCTTTTTTCTTCCAGAAATAATCAATAACATAATAGATATGAAATATAGGATTATGACAGACACATATGCAATCGCTTCTTTTGGTAATCTTTCTGGAGCAAGGAAAAAGAAAGCAAGAATATATAGAACAATCAAATACGCGCTAATGATAAAAAATCCTTTTCTTGAAGGTAATATCTTATCAATTTTCTTATGAAAAGAAAGAAAATATGCAACAAAGATCAATACTAATGATCCAATCAATGCTAGATCTAAAGATAAAATATCTGAATTACCACTAGCAGAAAAAGCTGCAACAAGAATCATGAACAAATAAAGAATACTTGTTTTCTTTTTTGTCTTCTTGAAAAGCTTTTCATGAACAGATATTTTTCCACCAGATAGTACCTGATAAACTAGTATTGGAACTATAAATGACATTATTGGATGCCAAAATAATAATGCAAAAAATTCAGATACGCCTAACCCAAGAAAAGTTCCCATTCCAGGTCCTGCCTCATTAAGATAACCAGACCATAAGACTTTGGTTATCCAGGACTCATATAATCCAAATACCACACCAAAAAGATAAAGCTGGGTAAAAGACATCTTATCAAACCTATTAGCTAAATACAAAAAGAAAAGTACATGTGCTAAGTAAAGAGGAAAAGTGACTATCAGGCTCCAAGGATCAAAAAACCATACTTGTGATGAACCTGCAAACACTTCACCAAAAAACATTGATAAAAGCCCAAGCAATAATATTCCAGATAATTTTCTCATAATGTTTAATTTTGAAAAAAATATTTAAAATTTGCTAAAAAAAATTACAAATTTCTTATATCCCTCTATAATTCATAATATCATTTATACATTGATAACAGAATTTATCCTTTTTTGAACTAAGCCTTCTTGATTGTTCCAACATTAATTGAACATCTAATTTTTGCTCCATAACACAAAAATTTGTACAATGAGGTCCAAGATTGCTTTCAGTGTTAGATCTTCTAAGATCTCCAGCAGCCCCATAAATATGACCTAGTTCATGTATACCTGTGTGTGTTAAAGCCTCAAGATTATTTAATCTAGCAACAGATAAGATCAAATGTTTCCCTCCAGCAGCATCAGACTTAACACCACCAAAAGCCCAATTTAACCCATCATCATAAATATCTTGCTCCGTAAGAATCATTGTGTTAATACCATAAAGACCATTATCATTTTCTATCATATTACACAAGAATCTAGTTGCATGAAGTTGATTTCTTCTTGAATTAAAAGCGCCTTTTTCAGCATTTTTCACTTGATTATACCCAACATAATCTGTTGAACCTGGTGCTACTGAAACTTCCATTGGATGATACTTTGCTATCTCTGCAAAACTCATCCTAAGTGCTGTTCCAAATTTTGGATCAGTAGTTCCATCAAGTAATTCTATTCTTACCATATAATTATAATAGAATTGATAGTATTTAAATCTTTCTATTTTATAACTACTAATAAGTAGTTAAATAAATCCTATATAAACGCTCAAGACAAGGAAAAACATGTAGATGAAAAGAAAGCTTATCCCTTCCATATTTCTAAATTCTGCTCTTAATCTCATAAAAATAAGCATTAATATCGTCAAAAATATAAATATTGGATAGATAAAATACAATAAAGAGGTCGCAACGGTTAAAGGAGTTATCAAAGATGCAACACCTCCAATCAACAATATATTACTTATATTACTTCCAATAACATTTCCAAGAAGTAATTGAGGATTTCCTTTTTTAGCGCTTGAAATAGTTACTGCAAGCTCTGGAAGGCTTGTTCCAATGGCAATACCGACAAGGCCAATGACAGCATTAGATATACCTAAGAATTCAGCTATACCTTCTCCTGAAAAAACCAAGTATTTTGCAGAAACATACAACACCACAATTGACAAAAGCATCCTTAATATGTTGGAATGATATCGATGAGTTTTGTGATCAAACTCTATCTCACTTGCAGCTTCTGTCACGATATCTTCTCTTTGTATCAAAAAAGATATGTAAAACAAGAATAATAACAGCAATACAAGTCCATCAATCCAATTATAAACACCATCAAAACCCATAATAGCAAAAATTGCAGTTATTAGTATAAGTAAAGGAGCATCTATCTTGAAATGAGATTTCTTTATCTTGATAGAAGCCAATAATACACCGATCCCTAAAACAAAAGCTATGTTTGCAATGTTTGATCCAACAATGTTACCAATAACTATTTCAGAGTCTCCAGCTAGTGACGCAGCAATTGATGCTCCAAGCTCAGGAAGACTAGTTCCAATACTTACAACTGTCAAACCAATGATGAAATGGCTAACACCAAGCTTATCTGCAATTATAGTTGCAGCATCTACAAATTTATCACTGCTTTTAACAAGAAAATAAACACATACAGCAAATATCACTACAAGGAAAAATATATTCATAAAAAACTAAGAGATTAAATTGTTTAAAAGGTTTTTGAATTCACCTTATTAATTTAGACTTAATAAAATCAAGATTATAATCAAAATTATAAAAATTCAAAATATTTAAATCCTCATTAAGAATTAAATTACGCTCATGAAAAGTAGTTTTTGGAGGGCAAAATCCAAATTTTTCCCATATGCTAACTTTTGTTAAATGTTTAGGATTTGAAAATCCTATCTTTTTGAGATAATCATTAATTCCTTTATTTGTATCAATTATAACTGAATGCATAGTAAATTCATTTTTTCTTTGTTGTATAGGTTTTTGAATTCTATTCCTAATTCCTAACTCATTAAGAAACATATGGACTTCGAATATAAGTATTTCAGATATACATGCGAATTTTATTTTAGGCTTATAATGAAAAATGCTAAATAATGAAACTTTTTTTGTTTTATAATTGCTTTTACAAAAATAGATGCTTCCATCTGTGTCAAATAGACCTCTTAAAAAATATTTTTTCTGTTCATAAGTCTGAATAAATTTAGGAACTTTTATATCAGTTTTTTTACCATTTACTAATCCAAAATTATCTTGTAAATAATTCACAAAATTTTTGTCGAAAATATATATTCCACAAACACTAGAAGATTCATATTTTTTAAATTTTATTTCAGAAATGAATCTAGGAAAAATTATTTTAAAACATGGTAAAATCACACATTTATAAAAAAGTAATTCTTCAGTAATATCTCCTGTTAAAGAGTATTGTGAATACTTTTTTGTTATAGAAATGCACCCATCACCTAAATGCCAACCTAAAAATTGAGAAAATTTAAGATTTGTTTTTGAATTCATACCTAACCTAACCTGTGAAATCATAAAATAAATCAAATTTTATAATTTAAAAAGGTCATTTAAGAATGTCTAGTGTCTAGTGAAATAAAAAAATGTGAGGAGTGGGCTTCGATCCCACGAATCCACTAAGGAACAGGATATCTTACACATAAGATTGGCCTTAAGTTTCGCAAAAAAAAGAACTTCTTTTTT
>PKTL01000053.1:1344-18767 GCA_002867475.1 Candidatus Woesearchaeota archaeon | reverse complement strand
TCTTTCTAGACTATTTAAAAACTGTGAAGCAAAATGTAAAGTTTTCAGATACTTTTCAAAACTGTATAGCTGCTTTTAGCAGTAGGAGAAATGCCTAAATTTAGTTTTATTAGGTCTATCAAAAATCTAATCTTTGTTTGATGCTTTCAAAGTGAAAAAAAGTAGAAGGACTCAACACATACCTGTAAATATAGAGGCAGGAAAAATTATAGATAAATGGAAAAGTAAAAATGAGAGGAAGTGTATATTATCAAACAGCGGTACTTACAAAGCTCATATTCTTTGAAGGTGCAAAAAAATCTGATAGAATCAATCCAAATCATGAACACTATGGATGTGTATCATCCTTTAAAACGATGGAGAGTTATAGAAATGTTTGGAATAACTTTTTTAACTACCTCAAAGAGCATTTTAAACTCAAAAATTGTGAGCTTATAACTGATGAGCATATCAAAAGCTATATTGAATACAAAATAGAATACTACCCCTCAAAACAGTATTTAGAAAAAATCACATCTGCTCTTGGAAAGTTAGAGAGTGCCCTTAATCGTTACTCAAAAGAGAAATACCAATTTCCAATTATTTATGATTTTAAAATAAGGCAAGAGCTTTTAAACAATGCTAGAGATTTAAAACTTGTGGCAAATAACTATCATAACAGGGTTTATGATAATCCACATCTTATCATAGAAAATCTTTCCAATCCAAAACACCAATTAGCTACAACCATACAACTTGAAGGTGGTGCACGAAGTGAGGGAGTGACACTTATCAAAAAAGAGCAGCTAAAAGATATCAAAATTGATGAGATTACGAGCAAAAATGTGGGAGTAATAGAAACCAAAGAAAAAGGTGGAAAAGTTGGCGATGTGTTTATCTCAACCAAAACCTATGAAACTTTGCAAAACTTCTTTTTACAAAATGATACTTCATATTTTAAAATCTCTTATCAAGAGTACATAGATGATATCAAAACCACATGCCAAAAGTTAAATATCCCTCATCATGGTTCGCACGGGTTTAGATGGACTTTTGCACAAAACCGTGTAAGAGAGTATCAAAATCACGGCTACACTTATGAACAAGCTCTACAAGGGGTTAGCTGGGAGATGAAACACTTTCGTGCAAGTATCACTGAGCATTATCTTGGACACTAAAAATAAATCATTACAAAGGAAAAATAAAATGGAACAACTTATCATCAAAGAGTATTTAACAGCAATCAAGCTTGATGAAGAAAATAAATTGCTATTCGCCTATGACATTAAAGACAGCATCATAGATGAGCAAAGTGAGGGGATTTTAAGTGAAGTAAATGAGCTAATGTATCAAAAAATATCATCATATTTTCAAATCAAGCCAGAGGATTTTGGAGTGCAAATGGTTTGAAATTTGAGCTAAATTTTGGTAGAATTTGTTTTGAATATCAAGCCCTAAGATGGGAGCGACTCCGCTAGTTCTTGAGGGCTGAATACAATTTTCTGAACTAACTCAAATTTAAATATCAAAGCTTTTCATTTTTATATTTTCACCATAACCACTTTCATTTGGATAACCAAGTGGATTGCATAAAAATTTCACATTATCTATCTCATACTCTATTGGATCATGAGTATGTCCAAATACCCAATATTTTATAGTGCCATTTTGAAAATATTTACTTCCATCAAAAGTAAAAAATGTGTTTGTTTGGTTATTGTGATACTTTTTATCAATATGCTCTTCATCAAATGATGGATTGACATGGGTTATCATCACATCACACTTTTGATAGATATTTTCTAATTTTTTGATTTCTATTTTAGAGATGGTGTCAAAATGACTGATGCCATAAATAAGCCTACTATCGTTGATATATTCCTTCCAAAGTAAGTTGATATAATTTGTATCAAACTGTTTAAAATATCGCTTCATATAGCTATCATCATACCAGCTATCACATCCACCGAACTTTATACCATCGATTTCTACAATATCACCATCTAAACAATAGATATTTTTCTCTTTATTGATAAGCTTTCTTAGATTTTCAACTCTATTATATGAGTTGTTTTCAAAACTATATCTTGCTTCACCATTTACAAGATAATAATCATGATTTCCAAGTACGCAGATGATATGGTTGTAAAACTTTTTTTGCAATATTTTAAGCACTTCTATATTTTGAGCATTATAATGCCCAATATCACCAGCTATGATCAAAATATCACCGATTGTTCTTGTGCCGTTATTTGTAAAAATTGGCTCAAAAAATGAAGAAACATTTTCTGGTGTAGTTAAGTGTGGTTTGAAATAAAAATCAAGATGTAAATCACTTAAAATATCAACTATCATACATTTCTCGGTAATAATCTATATAATTTGCTGTGGCATGTGGATTTATATCCCAATAATATCTGCATAACCTTCTGTACAAAGTTAACATTTTCTCATCGAAACAAAAATCCAGTAGGTAATCTAAAGTTCTTTGAATATGATTCTCATCTTGGTTTTGCTTTTCTATAATTTCATTTACAATAGGTGTATAAACTTTCAAAGCCTCATTTGCTAAATTTGAAAATTGACCAACTATTGCTTTAATATCTGAAAATGGCATTTTTTATTTACTCTTTTCGTCTAGCTTCGTCTAAAAGTTTGTCTAACTTCATCTAAACTTTTTTTGTTTTAGACAAATGCCAAGTTCGCCCTTCAGGCTCTATTTTACCGCTTTTTCTTAATGCCTGAAGATTGTTTTTTACTTTGTTTTTCTTTTGCTCTTCGTCTAAAACATCAGGTAATTTGTCTAAAAGTATCTTTTCAAAATCTGCTCTTGTAGCATTTTTAAATTTTGCCAAATACTCTAAAATAATACTTTGGCAATATGTATCATCTATTCCTCTAAGTTTTATATACTCATCCTCTTGATTTGTATATTTCGCCACACTTGATGATATATGTAAATTTGGTCGTTTCCCTTCAATGAGATTTTTTGCTTTTAAAACTTTAACTTCATCAGAACTTAGACTATGACCTTTTTGCACTTTATCAAGTAAAATAATCTCTTCCAAGGAAAGATCAGGAACACTTGCAAGCTTTAGAGCATAGTTCATATCTAGCACTTTTCCTTCTATAGTTACTTTTACAGAGTCGTTTGAAAGCTCATATTCAGGGAGTGGAAAGTACTTTTTACTTTGGATTGTAAACATCTTGACAATTCCACTTCCTATGGTATCGATAAGATTTAGATTTATCATCGCTTGAGCTAAAAATTTGTTTCTATATTTTATTTCAGGTGCATCTGTTTTTAGTACATTTTCAATAGTTTGAGGGATAAATGCCCCTTTGTTTGCAAAGACTAATTTTCTGTCTTCAAACTCTACTACATTGATTTTTCCACCCATTGTATAGTCTTGATGAGCTATACAGTTGTTGAGTGCTTCTCTTATGATAAATGGATGGTAGCTTTCAACTTCTTGTGGAAACAAAGAATTTCCATCCATATATCTATATTTCAGATTTCTGATTTTGTTATAAACCGCTTCAAGACTTAAAATAAACGGACAAGTGAAGTGCTCATAATCTTTTGCGATGTTATCTTTATCTTTGAGTATCCAGCTAATTTGTGCAACAGCAGGAGATAGCAAATATTCTGATTCACTTTTACCAAGAAGCAATATTGCAGTGTTTGTGATTTTATCTTTGATAGTTATCTTTGCTTTATTTAAAAAAGTAGTATCATCCCAAGCTTTTATCTCATCTGCAAGTTTTGGATTTTTTATCGCGTAAAGTTCTCGTGCTTTTTGTATAGCTTCACTTGATAGATCCTCATTTGTTGCATCTTCACATATTTGAATACTCCAATCAAAATCACTATTTTGACTTCTAATTCTCTCTAGCTCTTCAAGATTAAGGGGTTGAAGCTCCGAGCTATCTCTTCCATAATAGTGCCCTTTCCAAGCTATAGGAAGACCAAGTGGAGCTGATGGTATTTGAAATAAAACAACTCTTTTGCCATCTAGCTCAGTTTCGTATATCTCTTTAAATGTGATTCTATTTGTAGTATGGTTAGCAACTTCTGCTTTTAGATTATGAAGTGCTTTTGTATCAGTCCTAAAGTTCGTACCTACTACACTTTTATCATCTTTGATACCAAATACAAGCCATGCTTCACTTTTGCCTATAAGATTTGCTTCATTTGAAAGTGAACTAAAATACTTGCCAATTTTGTCAAAATCGTACTGATTTTTAGCTTCTTTGTACTCTAAAATCTCATTTTCATCATTTGTACTTAAAAATTGTTGGAGTTTTTTATTAATATCTATCATTTTTTGGCTCCTTTATTCTTTTGGAATATCGTTAAAATATTTTGTCAATAATTTTTTTTGAAGTTCTTCACTTTCTTTTATGAATCCAATCACTCTATCTTTGTAGCCCTTTAAAATTCTATCTCCAACAAAACTTAACATTCCCTTGTTGTTATAATGTCTCAATGCTTCATCATAATTACTTAAACTGCACAGTGCATCTAATAATTGAATATGTTGATTATAAAATTCTTGCGGAGACAATTCTCCTATTGCGGTTTCAAGCTGTTCTTTTAGATTTTTAGGGTCTGATGATTTACCAACTAAACTATTCAAAATTTTATCTGTTTTAAATCTTGTATACTCCATTGCTTGTCTATCTTTTGATTCTTGGATTTTTACAAAAATTTGTTCTTTTGCAGAATTATAGTCTTCATCCGTTGCATGAACTTTCAATTGTATATATTTTAATAATTCATCATCACAAAGAATATTTTCTACCTCCATTACATCAAGCGTATAAATTTTATTTCTATTCCATGCAGTAATTTCTTCAGTTTCATAAAAATCTTTATCTATTATTGCAATTGCTCTAAGATTAAAAAATGAATTATTTTCATTAAAAGCTTTACAGTAATCTATTGCTTTTTGGTGTCCACCAGTTGGTAAAATTGTAAAGTCTTTAAATAAAATCGAATAGAGTTTATAGTCATAACTATCTTTTTTACCTTCACAAAATAAAATATTTTTTTTACTTCCTATAAGTTCAACTATTAACTCTTGAGGTAACACATCATCTATTGGTATTTCAACATATTCCCAATTAGATGGTGGAGTATATTTTTTAATCCAAAGTATTTTGGCTTGAGTTCTACCTATTGCAAAACTTGGATTATGAGTAAGGTAAACAAATTGACAATCACTTCTTTCTTTTTCCAGTTTATCCCATAACTTATTTACAATAGCCATATTAAGATGGTTTTCTGGCTCATCAACTATGATATAGCCATCTTTTTCTACCAAAAGCACACTTGCTATACAATAAAATATATTTTTTTCACCATCACTTAATTTCATAAAATCATACTCTTGCCCAGTATCTGATTTTGCTTTGATGTTACCTTGCCCATCATAATCTAATTTAATATGCAATATTATGCATTGCCATATATTTATTACATCTTCTAATATAGAATTTTTTCTAACAAATCCAGCTTTAGTATGATTTTTATGAGTATTATTTGCAACTTCTTGATGTTCAGCAATTAAATAATTTATCATTTGTCCAAATTCACTATTTGCTAATCCCATATCATTATAGTCTTTAAACAGTTTATCATGTGTGTGGCTTCTTGAAAATTCATTATAAGCTTGTGCTTTTAAAGGTATACTGTTGTTATTTTGAATTCCAAATGTTTTTTGAGCAGGTATTACGGCAACAAAAGAGCTGAATTGATTTTTTATATTATTTTTTATTTGACGAGAAAAAGTACTTTTACCAGAGCCGTTAGCTCCTATTAATACTAAATTTTCATTTCTATTTTTTAATAAATCAAAAAAATTAATAATAGATAATGATTGATTGGTCGCATCCAAGTTTTGTTTTATACTTTGAATTGACTGTACAAAATTATTATAAATGTTGTGATTAACATTCATTATTTGCTCATTAAATATAATTTTCTGTATATCTAAATTTTTGTTGTAATTATTGAGACTTTCTAAAGATTGAAATTGATGAGAAAATTGATTATTAATTGAGAGTTGTCTGTTCAATAGTTCGATATATTTTTCTACAAAAGTTGTATCTTCTAATTCATTACTTAAATTTTCAAGTTTTTGTTTAATTTGTTTAGTTTCAATTTTAATGATATCTTGTACTAGATTATCCCAGTGAGTTGGGTTTTGTGAATAACTTTGAGGATTCGAGAATGAGAAATAATGAGCTGTAATTTTTTTTATATATTCACTATTTGTAGTCCAAAAGCTTTTAAGTTCTTCAACTTTTTCAATATACACTATTCTTTGGTTTATTTTGTTCAATACTTCTTGTTTCATATCTTTTCTCTCAACATTTATTAATTGCTTCAATGATTTCTTTTGCTAGTTCTTTAATGCCCATAGATGTGGTTAATCCCACTTTTGATAATAGTTTAGGTGAATACTCATAAATATCATCTTCACTTACATTATGCCAAATAGGTATAATTACATCTTCTTTTTTGTATATTTCTCTGACAAAAATAGTTTCAAACTCAGACTTTGCCCATTTTTCATTTTCTAAAAAGTTTGGAGACAAGATGAGAATACATTTTTTTGCTTCTTTTATACCTTTTTCTATGCTCTCTCTTAAATTATCGCCACCTTTTAAAGTATACTCATCATACCAAACAGGACAAGCTAGACGATAAAGCTCTTTTGCAAGTTCTCTAACTAAATCATCTTTGTCTCTTGAATCATGTGATATAAAAGCCAAAGGGATTTCTTTTTTTGCTTTTTCTTGAAAATAGTAATTATCTCTTACTATGGTATTAAATCCAAATAATCTACTATGTTTCTGAATTTCATCTATCTGTTCTTTTGTTAAAAGCTGATCTATATAGATATAAATTTGCTTTGTAAAATGAAAATCTTTAAAACTATACTCTTCAGGACTGTCCACATAACTTATTGTCTGAGATATTTCACCATCCCAATGGCATTGAGAAATATCATTCAGACTGAGAATATATTTTATATAATCAATTGTAGATTCCTGTGGAAAAAACAGAGACCAGTACTTTATGTTTGTATCAATAACATAAGATATTTTTCCTATGACTATAACGCTATTTAAGCCATCTTGATTCTTTACTTCCCATTCACTTTGTGCATTTAATGCTTTTGCATCTGTATCAAAATATTCTCTAATCGTTGTCATCAAATAAATCCTATGCTAATATTTTGTCCATGATACTCAGTGCCATTTCCACACTTGTCCTCAAATTTAACTTTTGCACCTGATTGTGTTAACATTATTTTAATTTTGAAAATAGGCTCTAAGTTTTTAAAAACTACCCCATTGTCATCTAGGGACATTATGTAATTATAAAATGTTTTAGTAGTAGTATTTTTACCTTTTGGTTCATTTTCAAGCAGATGCCAAAGTTTATTTATATCATTTTCATCCATTGTAAAAAGATAATTTAAACATAAGCTTGTTTCACCCATATTTGGAATTTCATACTCTAATATTGGGCTTGAAGCTCTTACAGCAGTCTCAAAATATTTTTCATATAGCATTGTTTGTGTTAACTCATTAAATATTTTATATCCACCTAATTGTTTGCTTCCAAAAACTGCATTATTTATTTTTTCTTTTATATGGTAATCTACAAATATTCCACAACCAGCCCAATTTTGTTTACCTTCTTGTGTATAAAGCTCAGCAAATTCTTTACTTAAAAAAATATTTTTCTCTTCATTATATATTGCTTCTCCATATCCTATCGCTCCTCTTAGAACAAAACCATGCTTGATAGCTTCTTGCATAAGTGTAATACAGCTCAGTAGAAATTTATTGATATTTTTTATATCTTCTATGTCATAAGATATTAGTAATATTGAATCAGAAAAAATTATTGACTTATCAAAGTTTGAAACAGTGTTTTTTCCATAAATTGTTTTGACATCCCCAAATATAGCTTTTTTTGCTTTATCTATAAAAGAACTATATTCACAGTATAGAGTTTCTATGTCTTTTTTTCTAAGATGCTCTTCTTTAAATCCTAAAATATCAAAGAAAGCCAATAATCTATTTTTATACTTTATCACCTTACTCCCCAACCACACCAACAATTTCTCTAAAACTCTCCAATCCAGCTTCCAAATCATCAATAATCTCATTAGCCAAGATATCTGGATCTGGAAGATTGTCTAAATCTGCCAAGCTTTTATCTTTGAGCCAGAAAATATCTAAGCTTGTTTTATCTCTTGCGATGATATCTTCATATTTGAATTTTCTCCATCTTCCCTCTGGATTCTCTTCGCTGTAAGTTTCCTCTCTATTGTGTCTATTAGTTGGGTTATAGCATTTGATGAACTCTTGTAAATCTTCAAGCTTCATAGGATTTTTCTTTAGTGTAAAGTGGATATTTGTTCTAAAGTCGTATATCCATACCTCTTTCGTCCAAGGCTCTTTGCTAGCTGGTTTATTGTCAAAAAAGAGTACATTTGCTTTTACACCTTGTTTGTAAAATATCCCTGTAGGAAGTCTTAGTATGGTATGAAGCTCTGTAGTTTTCATAAGCTCTTTTCGCACTGTCTCTCCTGCACCACCTTCAAAGAGAACATTATCAGGAAGAACTACTGCAGCTTGACCTGTGGTCTTTAGAAGTGTTTTGATGTGTTGCATGAAGTTGAGCTGTTTGTTTGAGCTTGTCGCCCAGAAATCTTGACGATTGTAAACTAAGTCCTCTTTCTCTACATCTCCCTCTTCGTTTGTAAAAGTCATTGAACTTTTCTTACCAAACGGTGGATTTGCTAAAACATAATCAAATCTTTTTCCCTCATCAGCTATCAGTGCATCATTTGGCGATATAAAGCTCTCTCCATCTATCTCTCCGATATTGTGCAAAAAGAGGTTCATAAGTGCCATTCTTCTTGTATTTGCTACTATCTCATTTCCATAGAATGTTTTATTTTTCAAAAACTCTTTTTGTTCTCTATCTAAATCATGATTTTTTACTATGTAGTCATAAGCTGCCAAGAAGAAACCACCCGTTCCACATGCTGGGTCTGTGATAGATTTATTTGGTTCTGGTCTTACACACTCCACCATCGCTTGGATTAAAGCCCGTGGTGTGAAGTATTGACCCGCTCCACTTTTAGTATCTTCTGCATTTTTTTCAAGTAATCCCTCATAGATTTTTCCTTTAAGATCACTTCCAAACATCGACCAGTTTTCACGGTTGACCATATCTATGATTTTATAGAGTTTTGCAGGGTCTTGGATTTTGTTTTGGCTTTTTGTAAAGATCTGTCCCAACATCCCTTTGGCAGTTGAGAGTTCACGAAGTAGCTCACTATAATGCACCTCTAGCTCTGCTCCTCTTTTTTCAGTCAAACTCTCCCATCCGTACCCTTGCGGGATATTTAGCTTTCTATTGTAAGGTGGTTTGCTGTACTCATCTGCCATCTTTAAAAAGAGTAAATAGGTAAGCTGTTCGAGATAATCTCCATACCCCACTCCATCATCACGGAGCATACTTGCAAATCCCCAAACTTTACTTACTACGCTTGATGCATTATTTGATTCGTTCATTATTTATTTCTCTCTTTTTTAATATTTTCTAATAGTGTTTCCGCACTTTCATATTCTGGATGATTTTTGATATTTTCTAGCTCTTGTTCACTTAATAATTTTCCCTCAAAAGCTTTTTTGAGGATACTTTGTCGTAAGGCTTCTGATTTGGCTAGTGATGTTTCGATGGTCTCTTCTATCTTATCGCAAACACTTAGGCGAGATTCTATTTCTTGGACTATTTGATTTTGTTCTTCTTTTGAACAAACTGGCAATGTTATTAGAACCATTCTTGTTAAGCCCAAATCTTGATTACCAACGCCGTGTGTATATTGTTGAGATTGCTTATAGCAATGATGAGCATTTAATGCATGTTGTAAGTAAAATGGTTCAATCATATTAATTGTTTTTAAAACTGCAACATGAACCCAAACGTTAAAATCAATATCATACGTATTAACTCTAGCTATACCAGTAGTTCCTCCCTTAGTATACAAGACATCATTTAACTGAGGTTTGCATCTTTTAGATAATTCTTGATGCAATTCAGTAGAAATATATTTAACATTCTCAAAATCTATGCCATTCGGTCTTATATTTCCTCCAGATATAAATGGAATACCACTTTGTGAATATTTCGGACTATAATGAGGTCCATCTTTAACAGACCATAATATTTGTCCTAATCTTGCCCATGACATAGTAGATGGTAATTTGCTAAGCTGTTCTAATTCGTCTTCACTAATTTCTTTTGGATCATCTAGTCTTCTTGGCTTTGTCGGTCTTTTACCATTTTTACCATTCTCTTCCCAATCTTTTACAGCTTGTTTCCACTCTTCAAGTTGTTGTTTGTAGTGAACTTCTCGCTCTTTTTTTATCTGTTCTAACAGTTCATCTGCTGTTGGAAGATTGGTTTGTTTTTCTCTCCACTCTTTTGTCAGCTCTCCCTCAAAAGCTTTTTTAAGTACTGCTTGACGATAGATTTTAAGTTTTGCTTTTGCTGTTTTGAGGTTTGCCACTCCATTATCAAGCTCTGAAAAAAGTTGCTCTATTTTTGCAACGATTGCTTTTTGTTCAAGAAGTGGAGGTAAACTTAATGGTAATTCCTCTATAGTTTTTCCACTAACATTTTGAACACCTACACCTTTTGACATCTCAGTTAATTTTGCTTCCACAGTCTGCAAATACAGCCAAAAGAATTTATTAGCTATTTGACCTGAAGCTAACTCTTCAATTTTACCAGTACGTTGATTTTGTAATGATGGAAATTCTTGATTATAGATGCACAGTTTTCCTATAGAACCAGACATTCCTATTAATACATCACTGTAATTTAAAATATAGTTTTTATATTTTTCTAAATATTCATACGGCAAATAAACTGCACTAGCTAAATCAACAGAATCCCCATTTAGTTGAGATTGCTTAATTAACGGAATATCATTTTCAAGCTCTTTAGTTTTTTTAAAATCTTTACTTTTGAATGCATATCCATTTCTAATTTTCGCAATATCTTTAAATTGACAATTAACCCAATCTAGTCTCATCTAAGCCGCCAATGCTTCATTTAATTCATCTATAATTTTATTCATCTCATCTCCAAATAGTTGCCACATTTTTCCTCGTCCACCCTGAGCATCAAATGGAGTATAGTCTAAGTCATCAATCTCTACATGTAAGCTTGTCGCTATATGCTCTTTTATCATCCGTAGCCACTCCATTTGTTCTGCTGTATATTTTAAGCTTCCTGCTTGTTTTGCAAAGACCCATTTTTGGAAGTTTTTATCTATAGTTAGGTCATAACCTGTGAGCTTACTATCTAGCCCTGTGAGTCTTCTAAGAATCGATACTAAAGCTATTATCTCACTTTTTGGGCTTTGTGGGTTTGTCTCTTCTAGTTGTCTGTACGCTTCCCATACGATGCTAGGAGCAAGGCGAGGTTTATTTGCCTTAATGTTTGTAAGTAACTCTTTTACCATCTTTGAGGTTAGCTCTCTTCTTCTGTGTGGTTCATTATAGAAAATTTTAAGAGCTGTTATCTCATCTTTATGCTCTTGTATGTATGCTTGAAATTCTGTGATGATTTCATTTGCTTTATCGGTTGAGTCTTTATCCCAGTCTGCTACTAGTACGGTATCGAGATTGACCACATCGATGATTTGTTCATGCACACGTCTAACATTTTCAAGGTAGTCGTTTAGCTCTCCGTTAAATGTGGTTTGTACCTCCTTTATAAGCGTTTCTTGTGGTACAGTCTCTAATACATCTGGGTCATAGACATTAAGCAGGTCTTTGATGATGTGATTGATACTTTTGCCACCGCTTAGCTCTACTATTTTCTCTTTTTCATCTTCGGTTATTTGACGATCAAGTCTTATAAGTCTGTTTGCTAGAGATGTGAAAAGGTCTTCATCAGTAGCACCCATTAAAACTGCTCCAAGGAGGTCTTTCATAGGTACGGATGGTTTTCTCTCTAGTGGTCTGCTATCTGTTTTTTTGGACTTTGTAGCACCTATGGCATCTACCACTACAAAGTGCGTTTTTACCTTTGCCATTCGTGATACTTGTTGCAAGTCATCATCGTTGATGGTTCTGCTTCCTCTTCCTATCATCTGTTGGAAATAGTTGGTACTTTTAACATCTCTCATAAAAAGCAACACTTCAAGAGGTTTTATATCTGTTCCTGTGGCTATCATATCTACAGTTACAGCTATTCGAGGGTTGTAGTTGTTGCGAAACTTATTTATTACCGATTTTGGGTCTTCATCTATCTTGTATGTTACCTTTTTACAAAAGTCGTTTCCCTCTCCAAACTCTTCACGAACTATTTTGATGATGTCATCTGCATGGGAGTCTGTTTTGGCAAAGATGAGTGTTTTTGGCACTTCCATTTCGCCGTTTTCATCTATACGGTTTGGAAATATTTTTGGCAAGTTCTCTTTATATGCTTTGATGATGTTTCTAATTTGGCTTGGATTTACCACATCTTTATCAAGCTTATTTGCCATGTAAATTTCTTCCTCTTCTGTTCGCTCCCATCTTTTTCTTCGGCTTAGTTTCTCTCTTTTCTCAATTAGCTCTTTTGCCTCTATCTTTGCACCATTTTTTGTTATCTCTGTTTCTATTACAAAGACATCATAAGGTACATTTACTCCATCTGCTACGGACTCTTCATAGGTGTATTCACTCACGACATTTTCATTGAAAAACCCAAATGTTCTTTTATCCGGTGTAGCTGTAAGCCCTACAAGGTATGCGTCAAAGTAGTCTAAGACTTGTTGCCAAAGGTTGTAGATAGAGCGGTGGCACTCATCTATGACGATAAAGTCAAAGGTTTCGATGCCGTATTTTTCATTGTAAACTACTGGTAGTGGTTCTTTAGGTTTCCAACTTGATTCATTTGGGTTTTCTTCTTCGGCTTTGTCGTCTAGCTCTTCACCTTTTAGGATGGAGTAAAGTCTTTGAATGGTGGAGATACAAACCTGTGCATCACTTGCTATATAGCCAGAACTTAGTCTTTGAACATTGTAAAGCTCTGTAAATTTTCTATTGTCATCTTGAGGAACAAACTTCATAAACTCTTGTTCTGCTTGTTCCCCAAGGTTTTTTGTATCTACAAGAAAAAGTATCCTATGGGCTTTTGCAAACTTTAAAAGTCTATAGATAAATGAAGCTGCTGTAAATGTTTTACCGGCTCCAGTTGCCATTTGGATAAGTGCTTTTGGTTTGTTTTGCTTAAAAGAGCTCTCAAGATTTCTTATTGCTTTGATTTGTGCAGGTCTAAATCCATCTGTTTCAAGTTCAGGAATATCAAAAAATCTTCCCCTTAGAGTTTTCTCTTGTTTTGACCATGAAAGCAAAGTTTTTGGAGTGTGAAAACTAAATACTTCTCTGGCTCGTGGTTTTGGGTCGCTTAGGTCGGTAAATCTAGTAAGTGCTCCCGTGCTTTCATAGACAAATTTTAGTGGATCGTTGCCCAGATATTTTAGTTTCGCATTGGCATAGCCGGATGACTGCTCTTCTACAGTTGAGAGATTTTGCCCTACATCTTCTTTTTTTGCTTCAACAATTCCAACTGGCTTTCTATCTACAAAAAGAACATAATCAGCTGGACCAACATCTGTTTGGTACTCTTTTATAGCAATTCCAAGAGATTCATTCCAGTTGATTTTTTTGGCACTTTGTATTGCCCAACCTGCGTTTCGAAGTAACTTATCTATATTGTCTCTTGCTAGTTGTTCTGGATTTTGATTTATATCATTTGTACTCATAGGTTACTTCTCATCCGCAGCTTTACCGCTTTTTACCCATGCATCAACTTCATCTTTTCTAAAAAGCCATTTTCTACCCACTTTATTTGCAGGCATTTGCTTTTGCTCGATCCATTTATAAACAGTATCTCTTGTAGTGTGAAGGTATTCGCATATTTCGTTGACAGTAAGCCATTTGTCTTCCATGATTAGCACCTTGAATAAAATATAATTTATTTTACTCAAATTTGGCTAAGTATAAGTTGTATTGATGAATAGTAATGAATAATTTTGTCGCTAATTAATAGGAGTATTTTCTGTTGTCATTGTTGAAATAATACTATTCACTCTATTTTGCACCCATAAAGGATACCCTTTTGAAGCATTTTGTAAATCTTTTACATCATCGCTATCTAATCTTTTTGCAAAATCCAAAATAAGTTTTTTGTCAGCGAAAGCATCATTCCCGAGATACTCCATAGCACTTAAAATAAGACCTGCTTTTTTATCACTAGCTATTAATTTTTTTGAATTTATTCTTTTAAATACAATCTCTGTTTTCCCTACAAATTCACTTTTATGAAGTTTGTCATTGAGATAGACATATCTCATAGGAACTTGGTCAGATAATCCTAACATATGCAGCGCCATAGAACCATCTGGGACCATATGTGCATCACTTAATTTTGCAATAGCTTTAGCAATAGAACTTGGACTTGGTAAAACTTAACCAAATAGGCTACTTTTTTGAGGTTTATAGTAGATTCCTCTTCTAAATCTTCTAATAACACCTTGAGCAGTCAGATTTGAAAGCTCTTTTTCTATACTGTTTTTGTTAGCATTTACAAAATAAAAACTATTTGAAGCAAAAGCCACACCATCAGATAATGAAGATATTTTTGATTTTACTCTTTGAGTGATTGGCTTGGTCATCTCTTGCTCCTTTATTTTCAATAAATTTAATTAATTTTACTGAAAATATATAAAAATGTCAATATGTTTAATTTGATTAAAGATCTTGAAAATACTCAATTTTAAAACGGACAAAATATGTCAATTTATTTTGATACTATCACATCATAAATTACTATTTGGAAAACTATGATGAAAAAAATAAAAATATATGCAGAGATTTTAGAAGATGAAGCACTAGAGCAGTTCAACACCGCTATGTGTTTACCTTGCAATATTTCAGGTGCATTGATGCCAGATGCTCATACTGGCTATACTCTTCCAATTGGAGCAGTTATCAAATCAGATAAAATGATATTTCCAGCTTATGTAGGGTATGACATAGGGTGTGGGATGTGCGCAGTAAAACTTGATATCACTTCAAAGGAGTTGGATTTACATGCCATAAAAGAAGCAATTTTACGAGATATCCCAATAGGTCATCATAAACAACAAGAGGCTCAAAGTTGTGATGATTTGCCACCTTGTACTGACTTTGCTAAAACTGTTCTGGATAGTATAGGTAAATTTCAACTTGGTACTTTAGGCGGTGGCAATCACTTTATCGAGCTTGGAGTTGGAAGTGATAAAAAATTATGGATAGTGATACACTCAGGGAGCCGTGGATTTGGAAAAATCATAGCTGAACACTATATGAAATTAGCCTGTGCAAAAAGTATCGACACAAGTGAACTTGGAAATCAGTTTGAAGTCAAAAATAGCAATTTTAAAGAGCATAATCCACAAAAGTTTGAAGATGCAAAAGCTAAGTTTCTCCAAAAAGAGCTAGAAAAACATCTCAAAACCAATCTTGAGGGGCATTATGGTTTTTCTATTGATTCTAGTGAGGGACTTGAGTATATCAAAGATATGAACTGTGCTTTGGAGTTCGCACTCAAAAATAGAAAAAAGATGATAGAAAAAATAAAAAATATCCTAGGCAATCTAAAAGAGCTTCTTTTTATCAACAAAAACCACAATCATGCCATCATAGATGAAGATGGTTTTGTACTTCATAGAAAAGGTGCTACAGGAGCCGAAACTGGTGAATATGGTGTGATACCAGGGAATATGAAAGATGGAAGTTTTGTAGTGATAGGCAAAGGGTGTGAAGATTCACTATGTAGTTCATCCCATGGTGCAGGAAGAGTGCTGTCACGAATGCAAGCTAAAAAAACTCTAAGCCTTGATGAGTTTCATAACGATATGGTAAATATCATCACAAACCATAGTGATGAGACTATCGATGAAGCACCAAAGGCTTATAAAAATATTTTTGAAGTGATGGAGTTACAAAAAGATTTAGTGGATGTGGTTGAGCATATTAGACCGATTTTAAATATTAAGGGGTAAGAGATGGCAAAAAGAAAAAATTTAAAATCTGTCGCTCATAATTTTCAACATTCATTCATGAGTCTTATGAATTGGTGGGGCAATTATTTTGAAGATATTTTGACAACTGCTATGTTGACCTCTAAAGAAACTCAATTCACCCTTGATATGAAAACAAAAAAGTTCACTCCATCATATTTTGAAGAGGTTGAAATTATCAAAAAATGTACCAATTTTTACAGTGATACTTTTTTGCCAAAACTAATAAAAAGTCAAGGTTTTGATTTTTATGAAAATATACAAAAAGCGAATATGAGCATCATTTTTGATTTTGATAATATTGCATACCGTGATGATACAATGATTATCCCATATATTGCTAATACTATTTTGATTGATGAACTACAAAATGTTTATTCAAAAAATCTTGAAAGTCATGTTGTTTTAGGCTTAAAAACTATTGATGAAATTAAAGAAAAATATTTTAGTGAATATAAAAATCCCTCGCAACTTTCTCAAAAAGATTGATCAAGCTCTGTGGACTTATCACTTTAACATAAGGTATCCACTGTTTGATAAGCCCTACCACTTCGTTTTCACTTGTAACTGTGTAAGATATTTGAATCGTGCCATTTTCATCTTCCCTTAAAATCTTTTGCGATGGGAAAAACTTCTTAAGTTTGAAATATTTTGCTTGCTCTTTTGGCACTTCTATGATCACCTCTTTGAGATGCTCTTTAAAATTTGGCTTATATGTTCCCCAAGGAGATTGCACATAGTGGATAAAATTCATAATATCAGGGTTATGATAAAATGAATTTCCAGTAGTACTAAGCTCATCAATCATAGCAATTCTACTCATAGTAACATTTNNNAGGTTTTAGTGTGAAATAGTTGATTTTATCTAAGTTGGTATAGCGAAACTTTATCTCTTTTCTAAACTTTATAGCATGTTCTAAAAATTTGAATTTCTCTTTGTTTTCATAAATCTCTTCATAAGGCTTTTGTTTAAAAAGGTATGGGGAGTCTGATTACTCTTTGAGCATCGCTTTTTTGATATTTTCATCCACATCTTTTGAAAGGGATAGTTTTGATTTATCTGAGAGTTTGAGGATATTTTTGAGCATATAAAGTTCAGTAGAATTCAGAACATTATCAAGTAAACTTTTACTCACGATTATATAGCAACCCTTTTGGGGGCTTATCAAAACATCACCAAATATCTCTCGAATAAGCTCAAAATCCCTTCTAATACTTCGTTCACTTGTGTCGTATTTGTAAGCTAAATTGGTCAAACATAAAAGTTTGCCATCTTCTAAATCTTTT
>PKTL01000053.1:0-1317 GCA_002867475.1 Candidatus Woesearchaeota archaeon | reverse complement strand
TACTTTACTCATAAAACCTCTTTTTTATTAAACGGACAGTATATGTCAAAAATAGATTGTACAATTTTGATGTTTAAAAAGAAGCATTAAGAAAAAGAGTTACAACGAATAAAATTAGCAAATGAAAGACTCTGTGCGTTGAGATTTAAAATCTCAAAGTGAGCAACCCCTCTTTTTGGTTTCATCTTCTTTTTAAATAGGGAGTATTACGGATTTGGATTACATCGTAATTATCTGTGGAAATGTCCAAGTCACTTTCATCTCCCTTTTTATTTTTAGGAGCAATACATGTCAAAATTTAACCAAACAGCTACTACTAAAGTCAACAACTATGAAAACGGTATCAACTATCTAAACGACGCAAAAATAGAACTCTCTAGCATAGTACTTAATGCCACTATGAGTGGGGATAGTTTTTATGAAAAAGAGAACGATAAAATAGAAATTATCAAAAATCTTATAGCATCTAATCAAAGTGATTTTATAGCTAAACTCTCTATTTTTGCAAGGACGCAAACGAACTTGCGAAGTATATCGCATGTGTTGATTGTATTATTAGCTGAACACAACGACAAAAGTGGGTGTCTTCGAAAAGCAGTCTATGGCTCTATTGCAAGAGTTGATGATATGACAGAAATAGTTTCACTTTGGAACTCTAGACATCCAAATAAAATGGTTCCAAATAGCATACGAAGAGCTTTTAGAGATATTTTAGATGAAGCAAGATTTGATGAGTACCAACTCAAAAAATATGAACAAAAAAAGAAAAAAGTGAAACTCAAGGATATCATACGCATCGCTAAACCATCTAAAAATCTTGAACTTTATAAAAAAGTGCTTGATGAGAGTTTGCCTAAAATCGATACGATTCATACAAATATCTCAAAAGATAAAAGTGCCAAAGAACTCTTTGAAGAAGGTCTAAAAACAAAAAAGCTGGGTTTTATGGAGGTTTTAAAGCTTAGCGGTAAAATCTTTGAGGGTGAGTTTGATTATAAGCTTTTTTTATCTTGGAGAAGTTATATTGTCAATGAATACAGAATTAAAAACTCTAAAGTATTGCCATTTAGATATTTTCAAACCTATATGGCATTGAAAAATCATCCAAAGAGTACACTTTTTAAAGAAGTGCTACAAGAGGCATTTTTGATAGCAACAAAAAATGATGATACTATCATCGACCCAAATGAAACGATAGCAATCATGATTGATGATAGTGGAAGTATGAGTTCAAGGTCATTGGGACTAAATCTATTTGAACATGCACTTTTATTTACAGCCTCAATCGCTTCAAAAATAAACCCTCAAAATCTCAAA
>PKTL01000003.1 GCA_002867475.1 Candidatus Woesearchaeota archaeon | reverse complement strand
TTATATGAAACAATAATAGTCAAAGATGTAGTTGCATCTGTATAAATTTAGGAAAAGTTAAAATAAAAGGTGATAATCATGAGTAAACAAGAAACTGTAATAAAGATGGAAAAAGAATCAAAAGAACCAAAAATAATGGATCTTCCAGGCGTGGGAGCAGCCACAGCTGAAAAATTAGAATCTGCAGGATTTGATAATCTAATATCTATTGCTGTAGCATCAATCGGTCAATTGGTCGATGCAAGCGGAGTAACTGAATCTGTTGCAAGAAAAATAATTCAAGCAGCAAGAGATTCACTCGATATGGGATTTGAAACAGGGGTGTCTCTTCTTGAAAAAAGAAAACAAGTAAAAAAGATCCAGACAGATTCAATCATGCTAAATCAACTTCTCGGTGGCGGATTTGAAACAGGTGCAATAACTGAATGCTTTGGGGAGTTTGGAAGTGGGAAAACACAGATAGGTCATGTTTTAGCAGTTAATTGTAAAAAAGAAGACGAGACTGTAAAAGCAGTATATATCGATACTGAAAACACATTTAGACCTGAAAGAATAAGACAGCTTGCTGAGGGATCTGAAATGGATGTTGAAAAAACATTGAAAAATATCTTAGTTGCTAAAGCTTATAATTCAGATCATCAAATGCTTCTAGCAGAAAAAGTCGAAGATTTGATAAAAGAAGGAAATAATATAAGGGTTGTAATTATAGATTCTTTAACAGCACATTTTAGAGCTGAATTTATTGGTCGAGGAACTCTTGCAGAACGGCAACAAAAATTAAACAAGCACATGCATACTTTATCAAAATTAGCAGATATGCATAATGTATCTGTATATCTTACAAATCAAGTACAGGCTGATCCTGCACAATTCTTTGGTGATCCAACAAAGGCGGTCGGTGGGCACATAGTTGCTCACGCAAGCACCTTTAGAATATACCTTAGGAAAGGAAAAAAGAATTCAAGAGTTGCAAAACTGATTGATAGTCCTAATCTTCCAGAAGGAGAAGCTGCTTTCGTTGTAGAAAATGAAGGAATAAAAGACTTATAGTCTTTTATGCTTGAAGCAGTTTTGCTTCAATGACATAAAAGTATTTATGATTTTTTTATAATTGATTTTTTACATCTTAATAAAAAAACAAATCCTTTTTTTTCTTTTCTTTCTCTAATAAATCTCTTTTCATAATAGTTAAGTATATAAATGACTAAATTTGAGTATTAGACGTGGGTGAATAATTTTCACAGAAAAGAGGCTGACTAATGGGTTTTAACGTTCGAACTAATCTATTTTTAATCATTTTATTATTTAGTAGTTTCTTTGTTGCAGCAGAAGATACTGAATGCTGTATTTACCATGCTGGGGGAAATAGATTTTATTGTACTGAAGATGTTGGAAACTCTGCATTTAGTCCAGGAGGGGTGTGCACGAGTTATATTGAGGATATTGAAAATTCTTATGTTGGTAAAATTGCATCACCTTGTAATGAAGTTCCAGAATGTAATTTTGTTTGTCTTCAAACACTAGATTTAAATCAATTGTTAACGTATAATATGACTTATATTTATGATCAGGACACGGTTGATTCTTTTGTTTATATCAATTCAATAGATTCTGATTTTGATGAAGCTGTTAGCACCATAGACTCTGATACTTTTAAATCAACTGTTGGTTGTAGTGATCAGATTCCTTTATGTAATGAAGATGCTTCTCTTGAAGCCAAAAGATGTAATTCAACAACAGATTTTGATAATGATAAATGTTTATGTGTTTTTTCAGGAGGAAGCAGAACCATACTTTCTTCTTCAACAGATCTTTATTGTGGTAAATTTGAAGTAGAAGAGGGGTATGATAAATGCCAAGATTCTTTTGTAGAAGCAAGATTATATGATTACAATTTTACTTTTACAATAACCTTTGAAGATGAAAATGATATATTATTGCCTTTACAAGACATAGATGTTATTGTTCAAAATATTCAATTTGATAATGGTGGATCAACATCTGAACAATTTACAGGAATCACTGATTCTTCAGGAGAATCAATCGTTACAGTTTCAGTTAATTCGATTATAGATTCTGTTCATATTTCAATTTCAGGTGATGGATATGAAGAGATTTATGAATTTGTAGATCTTACTTTTGAGTTTGAAGGATATGAAAAAGCGATTAGTAGAACTTTAATGATAGATAATGGGTGTGATGATGGAGATATTAATTATTATCCTATAACTGATGATTGTGTTTATATTCAAGAATGTGAGGAAATATCAGGTTCTTGGATGTGGGGTTCTATAAAAGAAGATCCAGATAATGAATGTGAAATACAAAAAGATCGTTGTGATGATAATGTTCTTGATATAAATCTGGGTGAAGAATGTGTTCCTGGAGGACCAGATGTTTGTGGTGGGGGAAGATTCTGTAATAATGATTGCTATTGTGAAAACTTAGTTGAAGGTGTGTGTAGTAATAATGGAACTTTAGAAGATTGGGAATTTTGTGATAAGAATTATTTAAATTCATTACCTGATTCTGAAAAATGGAAAGCTTTCAACATACCAAAAGATAGTTATGTTGCAGGGATGGATTGTGCTTTAGATTGCACAATTATACCTGTCAGAACTTGTGGAAATGGGGAATACGAACCAGGTGAAACCTGTGAATTTATATTCAATGAGGATGATACAATATACCAACACAGCCTTCTTAATGATCCTCAATTACGATGTGAATTGGTAAGTGATTGTAGAGAAATAGGATCAATTGGTGAATGCACATGTAAGATTGAAGTGAATTGTGGAGATGATATAATCCAAGGTGCAGAAGAATGTGATGGAACAAGCGACTTTTCATGCGGAGGTAGGGGTTGTGGTGATGATTGCAGATGTATCATGCCTACTTGTCCTTTAGAATCAGACTTATTATTCAATAATGCTACTTTTGATTCAGATAAGCTTTCTTTAAAATTCAATGTTACAAATTGCTCTGAAGATCCAATTCAAAAATTAAATATAGTATATTATAAATCAGAATCTGAAGGTGGAGACGATTCTATAGTTATAGAAACAAAGAAGTTTATTGAACTTGATATAACCAATTCAAATCTTTTTGGTGAAAATATCAATCTTGATTTCACTTTAGAACCTTTAACATTAGATGTTTTCACAACTTCAAATCTTCTTTTATCAAATCCTGATTCTGAAATTATTTTAGAAGATAATTCAAGATATTGTTTTTATCTAGAGGCTGAATATGATCAAAACCCTTCATTTATATTCCCACAAACATTAAGATCTGAACCTATCAAATGTGTTGATATAGGTGACCCTATTTGTGGTGGAGACACAGAAGGTTCATATTGCTATAGAAATGACATTTATTATTGTGATGGTAGAGAACCAAGCGAATGCGCTGATGATGAGATCTGTAGGGCAGATGGAAACACAGCAGAATGTGTAAATATAACTAATCATGATGCTTGTACTTATGAATGTGGAGATACTTTTGGAATGTTTTAATTTTTAGAATATGTATATCCTATCTCAAATTCAGGAATATTAGAAGGAGTAACTATTGGATGTTATGATTTCTTGTCAGATGATAATATATATAATGAATGCTATTTAGATTATTCTGAAACCTCTGTTGATAAATTTGAGAATTGTTTAGGTATAGACTCCTGTTATGATTACAATTCAGAATATGCTTGTACTCAAAACGCTTGCAAGATGGAAGAATGTGAATGGGGAAATAATAATTATGATTATTTTGGAGAAGGAGTATGTCATCCTATAATTTATGAGCAACAAGATTGTACAGTCTGTAATGAGAATAGTATGAGAAATGTGCTTCTTAGTGGATGTGATAAGGATAGTTGTGATAATTATGGGGATAATTGCTATTTCAATAATCCTAATACTAACTTAAATGATAAGATAACCTTGAAAACAAGAGAAAATAAAGGATGCCAAGATCTAAATGAAATAGGTTGCATCTATCTTGATACTAAGGAAGAATGTATTGGAGAAGACGGAACCAATTTTTCTATCAATGCTCTCAATAACACCATATTAACAAGAAGTAATGATATCTTGGGTGTTGGAACCTGCAAATGGAAAGATTCATTTGGATGTATCAAGGACTCAGATGATGATGATTCATTTGATTGCTATAATATTCCAGATTATCTTGATTTCATGGAATGTTCAACAGATAATCTTCCTCCAATAACGCAGATTGAGATGTCAGATTATCTAAATGGAAGCTTTAATTTTGAAATATTTAGATCAGATAACTTATATGGATTTGATGAGATAAAAACCAATTGGTCAATTGTAAGATTTGGAGATGAATATGTAAAACCAAATATAACTATTGAAGGAGATTATCTTATAGAAGATTTAAGAGATTATGAAAGTGATGATTACACTTTTTATTATTTCTCATATGATCCTGCAAAAAATCTTGAAGAAGTAAAAAAGAAAGTTATCTACCTAGATAATGATCCTCCAAATATATCCATAATCTATGATACTGATTATTATGTTGTTTCTTCTTATTTTGAGGATGAAGTCGAAGTGTATGCAGCAAACCTTACAATAAACACTTTAATATCAGATAACCGATCAAGAAAAGCAAATTGCACTTTACGTCTTTATGAAAAAGATGCTTCAACCTTGACAAATATTGAAAAATATCCAGATAGATTAAGTATAGTTGATAGGGTATATGAATATGATGAAACTTCAGATGGAGCAACAGTTTCAATATTCTACCCTGGTCTTTTGATGGGTGATTACATATATAATGTTACTTGTACAGATCTTGCAGGAAATGTAAGAAATGTTGAAAAATATATAACGCTTTCAGACCAAAGAATATATAATTTCACTCCTAATTCAACCTTGTCTGGATCTCCTATTAATGTATCTTTCTTGACAGAATGTGAGGGAGATTGCCTTTTAACTGACTTTAATAATATTGACAAAACATATGATGAATTAGTAAGTGCAACAGCAGGGATAGTTCCAGCAGCTTATGATTTAGGTAGAGGAACAAAAAAACATATCTTTTATTGGGAAGGTACAGAAAGTATTTTGAATAAATTTCCAGATTCATTAACAGAAGACATAGCTGGTACTTCTTTTGTAACTGAAAAGTATTATGTTAAATGTAGTTTTACTGAAGCAGAACATGTTGGAGAACTTGCAGGTGGTAGAGGAAATTATATCCAGTTTGCAGTTGATAATACCCCTCCTCAAATATATGGTGTTTCATTTAAGGACAACATAAATTTTACTATAAATGATGAATGGAGGCACAAATTCAATTATAGATTCTACGCGACAGATTGGCCATTAATGGACATATATGGGAAATCTTGGGAAATGGGAATCGATGAACTTAAAATTAACATAACTTTTAGTGATGATAAAGATGTACAAAAAGGATTGATAAACACGTTATCTTATGATGATGAATGTGAAAATCCTTTGATAGGTGCAGATGTTAGAAGTTCCATATGTTCAGATCTACTTCTCCCAACAGATCCTATGCAATTCCAAAATACGGGATTATATACTGTTTATGCAACAGGAATAGATAAGCTTGAAAATTCATATACAGAAGATTTTTCGATGAAAGTAGATAATGATGAATATATGTTCAATCTGTATATAGGTGGAGATTTTGAGGGTGTTTTGAAAAGCGAAAAATATGCTTTTGAATTGATACCTACAAAAAACGTCACGATTTTTAGGGATAAATTAGATATTAATTACACAATTCATCTTCCTTTCTTGATAGTGTCATTGAAAGATGATGCAGGTCAATTAAAAAATTATACTCTTGGCAGTTTAACTTTAGAAGAAGATAAGTTTATAGGAGAACTAGACTTTTCAACTTTCGAATATGAAAGAATAAACAATCTTCGATTAAGATTCTCTGTAGAATCATTTGATTCACATAATATAACTTCAATAACTGTAAACAATTCAGAAAACTTCACGCTTGATACTCAACCACCAAGTAAACCTGAATTCAAAACACTGCTTGAAAAAGCTCCAACAAGAGAAAGAGAGATACAATATGAAAATCAAAATGGGGACGAATATCCTTTATATTATTATGAAGAAAAATATTATACAAACCAAAATTCCTTATATTTCACAGGAACTGCAGATACTGATTCAGAAGTTATTTTTTCATGGGGAAGCCATAATAATAAAAATGCATCATACAAAGTATATGAAAATGATGTTATTTTAGGACCAATATATTCAAACAGAAGAATTGTTACAATCATGAATCCTTCACAATTGATATTAGATGTTGAAGACGGGGTACTTAGAAATGTTGATTTATCAAATTATTGGTTAGAATTTAATGCTCCTGTGCGTGATACTTTTGGAAATTATAATAAACGGTTCAATATAACCTTACAGGAAAGCATAACTGAAGGAGAATATGTTGGGAGAAAAGTAACCTTGAATCCTTCAATTGATATTGATAGTTTCTATGGTGTTGAATCAGTAAATATTTATGAATCCAAAGTTAATACAAACTATTTTGGTGTTTGGGTTGATCTTCCATTAAATACTGGTTGTAATCAGCTTTTCTTTAAAGCTGTAGATGAAAATACAAATGAATGTCCTTATGAAAGCGTTCTTATCTGTAAAGACCAAATAAAACCTATGTTAAAAGGTATTGATGCGTTGATTCCTCCAAATAATTCATTAAGCACCATAATTGATAAGAATGTAACAGTAAGGTTACAGGATGATAATGGAATTGTAATAGGTAATTCAGTTGATTATTTACCTGAACTATTGGTAAATGATTTATCAAAAAATTATAACATTAAAGGGGATGCACAAAATTCAGAAATATATTATCAAAATACTGAAGAAGGGGTCTTTTATGCTTATTTGAAAGTTTTTGATTTTGCCCATAATTATAGAGAAATTTCATGGCAATTCACATTCAATGATAGTTATCCAGAAAATCCTGATTACTTATTTGATGTAGGTTCAAATATGTATGGAGACAAGGAATATTATTTTATGAATGAACTTCCACAAACTATTGCTTTAAATTTTTCAATGAATGTAAATAGGACAATAAATTTCTTAAAAATATATAATCAAGATATATTAGGAGGTATTCCTTATAATTTCAATGATAACATAACTCCTTATCGGGGTATTGATGCGATTGGATTATCAATGAATGAAGTATATGATTCATCTATAAATTTAAGCAATATTGGTGAAGATGAAGTTCTCACATGGACTTATGATAAGAAAATAATTTTAGATGATCAAGAACCAGAAATAGAGATAATGACAATGGATGGAGCTCTCATTGGTTTAACATATATACAAGACTATTCATCAACACATTTCCCAATATCTTTTTTTATACATGGCGAAAATTATTTCCCTGATGAAGAAAGCATGTATATACAGTTTACAGGTCTTCCTGATTCAGAAGTAAATCCTCAACAAATAACTCCTGATAATTGCATTTATCCAACAGAGCCTTTTGATCAATATATAGAATGTGAATATGAATTTGGTTTCACAAATATTCCTGATGGTGCTGAATTAACATATTATATATATTTAGAGGATAAAGCAGGCAATTATGGAGAATCAGAAATCTATAATCTTTCAGTTGATAGAGAGTATCCAAAAGTGAATATAACTTTTAATGGTACAAATTCCTATATCGAGTATGAAGAATTGGGACAAGCTTATGATAAGATGTATCACCCAGAAACCTATGTTTTTAAAGCTACAGCATCAAAAGAACTAGATCTTGGTTCATTAAGGATATTTTTCAATATTCCTTCATCAAGCATATCTGGCGAAATAAAAAATGGCGATATAATATATGATCCTCTTATAAACGACGAATTTTATTTTGTATTCAATCTTTCAGACTTTAATTCATATGAAGATCTCCAACCATTTAATGGTATAGATGGAGAAATATTATTCACTCTTGATGCAAATGATTTAAGTGGAAATTATATGCCTAATGTTCCAACAAATTACACTTCAAATAATGATGCGGAGCTTTGGCTTTATTCAAAAATACCTCAGCCACCAACTTTTAGTCCGATATTACATATTTCAAGTCCCGAGGAACAAACTCCAAAAGATTCATCAAATCCTGAAATACAAGATTTTGATTATCCAATCTATTATTATAACACTTTAGAAAAATATTTCACAAATGAACCAGAAACAATACATCTAACAGGATTTGCACAAAGTTCAGGATACACATTAAATCTTTATGATTCAACATCTTCAGATCCTATAGCAACTTATACTACTTCAACCCCTGAAATAGGTGATTATGAAGGAACTCTTTGGCTAGATGCAAACAAGGATGAGAATACAATTGTTGTTACTGGTGGAATAAGCAACAGTCGTTTTTCAGAAGATGCTTGTATAATATTTGGAAATAGTCCGAATTATATTCATCGAAAATCATATGGTAATTATCATAAAGGATATCCTATAGAAAGTTTCACATATAATTATGGTCCTTCAGGCAGTCCTGAATCAACCAATATAGTATTAACAGATACTTTAGAAGTAGACCTTTCTAAAAACACACCTATAAATTTTGTATATGGTGATTGTCATTATGAACCTGATTATTTCGATCTAGAAGTGGATATATCTGAAAAAAATGTTTATAATCTAGAATTAGTGGTCATTGATAGGTTTGAACAAATGGTGGGGTATGATTTAGCAACACTATATAAAGATGAATCTATACCTGAAATTAATCCTATCTATCCTGTGGATGGTCAAATAATAGTATCAGAAGAAGTAATAATTAGATTCACTGTTTGCGACGATAATCCTGGAATTTTAGGAACTGTTGATCTTGATGGTAACAGAGTTGGTATGGATTCTGATTTCGAAGTGTATGTTGATGGCAACTTAATAGAAAATGGTCCTTTAACATCTATCTATCCTGAAGACAATGGACAAACATATTGTTATGATTATTCAAGCGCATCTATAACTCCGGGATTAGGAGAACATGAAGTAAAAGTTAAGATCTTGGATTTTGCACATAATGGTGGAGAAAGAAACTATGGATTTATAGTGGATCCTTTAAGTCCTGATTTAACCCTTTTCAATCTTAGTGATAGTTTAGGTTTAATATATCCTTATATTTCTGAAGTGGGAGATGTGTACAATATGATGTTTACACGGTCCACAAACCCAACAATTTTTATCAATTTTTCAGATCAGGATGTTGTTGATTTCTTCCAGGTAAAATTAAGCAAAATCCCTAGTGTTGATGATCTTAAAGAACCAGCTATATTAGTTTTCCCAACATTATATTATGATAATCTAAAAAACACTGAAGAATTTAATTGTAATAGGATCACTTCAAATGGGCCTAATTATTTTGAATGTGAGTTTAATGAAACTTTAACTTCAGATTATATATATAAGTTTGATTTTAAAGCAAATAAAACCGTTGATGAAGAAGGTGGTATAAAAAATGAGATATCTCCTCTCATAACAAAATATTTTGTATATGATAATAATCTTGATTATTTTTCAATAGAAAATGAAGATGTAATAAAAAGCACAGATCTTAGTTTTGAGATAAAAACTTCTGAGATATTTGGGTTAAACGCAAGATTTGATATACTTGATCGTGATGGAGAAATAGACTCTCATTATCTCGATTTAGTTAGTTCAGAAAATCTTGGAGAATATACAAGTGAAAGAATAGATACTTTTGAAATAGATCTGATTGAAGATGGTTCAACAATGTATGCAGGGGATTATAATTTTACATTATATGTTTCTGATTATGCAGGAAACATGATAGCTTTAGATGGAATAATAACCATTGACGATATAAGTCCAATAATATATATTACTAATCTTTCAACATATAATCCAGAGATTGAAATATTCAAATTGGAAGATATTTCAGACATAGCATCAGGCAATTTAAACACATATAATGAAAGATTGATAATAAAAACTGCACAACTTTCTATAAGTGGATCTTTTGAAAATGATGAAGTAAGATTCATACCCGATCTTGAATCCATGAGTATAGTTTTAAAGGATAGTTCAGATCAATTTTTAGAAAGACATGATTTTGATGCATGCGATAGTACATGTTCTTATAGTGATATAGTGTATATAAATACTAATGCAAAAGAGGGGAATGCTAAAGGCTGTTTTTGTAAAGAAAATAATTATTTTAGGTTTATCATTTCAAGTCAATCAATACCTTACATAATCGATTCAGAAACTGAAAGTTACATGCTTCTTATGGCATGGGATGAAGCAGGCAACGATGAGATTATGAGGGCTAGCGTATTAACTGATTTTGAACCACCAAGATTACAAAATGTAAGGCTTATTAGGTAATATGATAAAATATGACAAGAAAAAACATAGGGATCTTATATTTTTTTATAGTTCTATTATTTTTGCCTAGTCTTCTTTCCATCTCTTGCGAAAACACAACTGATGGTTATCAAAAATTTAATATAACTTTCAATGAGGAAATATATCTAAGAGATTATTACTTAAAAAGCGTTGATGGGGACATGATAATTGATCTTGAAGCAGATCCAACTACCTTAAGCCTTTCAGATTATTTTATACTTACACCTTTAGAAAAATTAGGGATTGGAGTAAATTATCAATTATATTTGAATTTTTCAGATTTTTTTGGTAATTTTGAAATTGACGATTCCGTTTGCGTATATCTAGATCTGCCTTCTTTAAGCATAGAACTTATTGAGCCTCCAAACGGCGTATCGGATAATGTAACTGGTGGATTATCCTCTATAATGATAACTACTGATAGAGATGCTTTTGAATGCGTGATATATAATCCTGAACAAGATCTTTTGATAACAGATATGGATTTTATTTCTCCCACTTCTTTTTCTGCTTCGTTGCCATTACAAAACTATGATGATGTAAACAAGATATATGGAAATCTTCCAGAATATGAATTTATATGTAAAGAAGGTTCACCAACAAATTATGCTATTGCTTCAAAAATCTATAATCTTGGTTATGATTTAACTTCTCCAATAATAACAGTTTCACACCCTTCATTATTATCTACTCCCTACATAAAGATCGATATAATGTCAAGAATAGAAGAAGGTATTAAAGATGATGAAGTGCTTTGTAGGTTCGATGAAAAAGGAGTCGCCTCAAATTATGATGATATGGGATATGAAGTGACTCCAAATGTTTATGATTATAAAAAAGAATTTTCATTGATTCTTGACCACACAACAGAATATTCGCTTGGGTTCGACCCAGCAGTTTATGAACTTGATATAATCTGTATAAATAGGGCGGGGTTAGAATCAAACAAAATTGAACTATTTTTTAATGTTACAAATGTTGATTTCCAAATAACAGAGGTCATAGTGCAAAACCTTTCTAGTTCAAACCATCTAAACACAGAAATTTTTAATGCAACAATATATGTAAATCCTTCAGAAGAAGGAACAGAATGCTATATTGAAAACCTAGACGATTCAAACTATAAGATAATTGGTACTGATACAGGTGATTTCGTTGGTCTTGGAAAAAGATTTGATTTTTACAGCGAAGATTTTTTGATTGATGGGGATAATGAATTAAAAATTACATGTGATTCAGGTATAACTTATAAAACTGCAACAAGATCTATTGATATACTTCTTGATGCAACACCTCCAAGCATTTCAGGAATAATAGTTGCAAATGACACGATCTGCTCAGATACCTTTGAGGTTAAAGTAGTATATACAGAAGATTATCCTTCAGAGATATATTTCTATTTGTATACTCTTAATTCAGATGATGATGAGATCCCTTTAACATATAATGGAGATCCTTTAGTTTATAATGTTGATGATGATCCTTTCGAAACAACTCTGATTCCTACAGTTGTAAATGCTGAAGTTCTTATGTTAGGAGGGAATGGTATTGTTATCAAAGCTCGAATTGTTGATGAATCAAACAATTGGGGTGAAGATTTAGCTGTAAATGATGATTTAGTCTATGATCCAACATCGGATGTATGTAAGGATTTGATGCCACCCGAAACAAGCTTAGATTATAGGTATTCCTCTTCAAACCTAATAATTGATCTTGAATGCACTGATCTTTCACAAAATAGTTTAGAAAAAGCAGGCTGCGACAAAATATATTATGTTTTAACAGATGATGCTGCATGCCCAACATTATTAGCAGAATATCAATCTTCACAAGAAACACCGATTTCAGTAGAAGTTAGTAGGGATACTGATTACAAGAAATATATCTGCTATTTTTCAACGGACCTTAATGGAAATAGGGAAGATGCGCAAAGAGGCGATATAGACGAGTTATTCATAGGTGGTTTATTAGAGGATGCAGATAGTGATGGTCATCTTTCAGATGAAGATTGTGACGATACAAATCCCTCGGTATGGCAATGGTTAACAGGATATAAAGATTCAGATGGAGACGGTTATACTTATGGTGACGTACAATTAGCATGTTCTGGTAACAGTCTTGCTTCAGGATATAGAACTTATGAAAACGGTGAAGACTGTAACGATGATCTTACAGATGATTCATCATCTATTTGTTATGGGTTTAATTTTAATGTCCACCCACCAAATTGCGGAATTACTTATTCTATGTGTGCGTATTGTGTAAATCCTGATAGAAGCGAAACTTCTTCAGGCGGTCAAGAATATACTTGTTTTGATGATGTAAACAATGATTGTGATGGGGGAACTGATTGTTCTGATGAAGATTGCTCAGAATATAAGGAATTTTTTGGCCCGGATCAATTAACCTGTACTTGCGATGACGGATCCTGGATTGAAGGTTGTAATGCGCCAACACAAGGAATCTGTATAGAAGGACAAAAAATATGCTATGCTGATACTTGGGGAGAATGTGAAGCAAAAAATCCATTGCTTCTTCCATTTAGTGATTATAAAAACGAAGATTATGATGGATTCATTTTAAGAGGTACATTTACTGAAGATAAAGAAGAAGTTTGTGATGACTTGGATTGTTTCTTGAATGGTCAGTGGGTTCCATGCGATGAAGATTGTGATGGTGCATCAAACTGTGAAGATAGTGATTGTTTTGAATTTTGTTCATGTACTCCAAACACATATTCATCTTGTGGTGTTGATGAAGCAATAGGTATATGTGAACCAGGGATTGCACCATGTGGGGAGAATTCAAATGGGCAATGGGTGCTTCAAGGATGTTATGAAAAAGACGAATCTAATAATCTTGATTTGACTAAACCAACAGTTTCTATTGGACAATTCCCTGAAGATTGTAGTGATGATGATTGGGATGATGAAGATTGTGATGGTTATCGTAATTGTGAAGATAGTGATTGTTTCACAAGCCCAGAATGCTATGTTGGTTGCGACGATCAGTCAGAAGTGGGAATCATATTAGATTGCGATGAAAATAATGTTAATGTGTGTGGAGCTATAACTAAAGAATGTCTTATGAATCCTGGAGGAACAACCACTTGGAGTGTTTGTAGTGGAACAACAAAATCAGGCTCATATTGGGAAAAAGGAATCAACCAAGAAGTCTGCGATAATGGCCTTGATGATGATTGCGATGGAGATGTTGATGAATTCTGCGATGATTCTTCTACTGTTCCAGGCACGGGTGATAATGAAACAGAAATACCCGGCGATTCAACCGATTCAGACGGTGATGGAATACCTGATTGGTGGGAAGAAGAAAATGGATTAGATCCTAATGATCCCACAGACGCAAGAGATGATAATGATAATGATGGATCATATAATATTGAAGAATATGAAAATGATACAGATCCTAATAATCCAGATACAGATGGTGACGGAATTTATGATGGTGGCGAAGAAACATCGAATACAGATCCTTTACACGCAGACGATACACCTCCTGATCTAGATGAAGATGGTATAGATGACAATTGTGAATTCACATATTGTGAAGGTGGGGATTGTGATCCAGATGCTGATGATGATCATGATGGTTTAACAACTTTTGAAGAATATATTTACAATGGTAATCCTAATGATTATGATAGTGATGGCGATGGACTAAGTGATGGCGAAGAAGTAGAATTAGGAACCGATGTAGATAATGATGATACGGATGGTGATGGTTGGGTGGACGGTGCAGAAGTCCATGCAGGTACAGATCCTTTAGATCCTAATGATAAACCAAAAGATGATGATAATGATGGTATGGCTGATAATTGGGAATTGGATAATGGATTAGACCCAACTGACCCAAGAGATGCAAATTTTGATAAGGATGGGGATGGATTGATAAATATTTTAGAATTCATATTAGGATCAGATCCAAATGATGATGATTCAGATGATGATGGTTTCTTAGATGGAGGAGAACGAACTTCAGGAACAGATCCAACAAACCCTGAAAGTAAACCTATAGATCTTGATGGGGATAAGATAGATGATCTTTGGGAAGAAGAATTCTGTGAAGATGGAGATTGCGATCCTGAATCAGATGTTGATAAAGATGGATTAAATGCGTTCTTTGAATATAATTATAATACGGATCCAACTCTTGCTGATGCAGATGGCGATGGATTGGATGATGGGGACGAATATGAAAATAATACAGATCCTAATGATTCAGATACAGACGATGATAATAGTGATGATGGGGACGAGATAAAAAATGATACTGATCCTCTAGATTCATCTGATTATAAAAGGGAGTCAGAGATTGAAAAAGAATCAAATCTTCTCGCATGGATATTATTGATATTAGGATTATTATTGATCATATCTGGATTTTCTTATTTAAATCTTGACAAGATACAAGAATGGCTTGGTTTGAAAGTACCAACAGGTTCATCATTACCTAAAACACCACAGATGTATTCAAATCAACAAACAGATCAAAAACCCACTTTTTTCCAAAAATATGTTCCTCAAGCGATTCAAAGACAAACAGCAAAAATATTCCCAAAGCTTAAACCTGTAACAAAAAGACAAAAAATCTCACCAGATAAAAGTAAATATAGAAAAGACCTATTAAGTAAATTTGATTCCAGTTTTTCAAAATCGTTAAATAAAAATTTAACCAAATCAGATGGCATTGATAACTTTAACAATGTTTCAAAAGAGAAAGCAGCAGCCGAATTAATGGAAAAAATAGCTAATGAAAAAGCTAATAACCTAACCAAAGAAGCAGAAATCAATAAAAAATTAGAAGGATTAACTGAGGATGAGTTTGAAAAGCTTGAAAAGCTTGTAGGTAAAGATGAAGATGTTTTTGCAGAATTAGATAAACATATTGGAAGCAGAAAACTTTCTCAGAAAGAAATAAAAAAGGATGATGATTTTTCAAAATTAGATAAACTTGAGACAAAAACAAATTTGGATGAAGTTTTAGAGAAAAATAAAAAGAAAAAAAGTTCAATAGATGAGTTAAAAGATTTAGAAAAATGATTATGAAAAAAGCACAGATTCAAGGACAAGTTTTCATATATATTTTAATATTAGTAATTGCTGGAATAATCTTCATTTTTGGATTTAATGCATTACAAGCATTCACAAAAGATATTGAAACAAGCAAATTGATTAAATTTGAAAAGGATGCAGATAGGATATTTACTAAAGTAGGAACTGAATATGGTTCAAGAGAAACCTATACTTTTAGTTTGCCTTCAGATTACACAGAAATTTGTATTATTGATTTTGATGAATTAAATTATGATCCTAACTTCGATTCATTACCTAATGAATTATTTGAAGATTATCCCATAATGAAAAGCATGATCGAAAATGGTATCAGAGATAATATTTTTATCTATAAAGAGATATATATGAAAAGTTTCAATATAGGAAAAGTTCAGACAATTGATTGTCCAGCACAAGGTTCTTCACCAAGGAATTTAACCTGTTACACTCTTTTTAATGGTCAAGTTAATCTAAGGATACAAGGTGTTGGAAACGTTGCACAAGTCTTTGAAGAAGGTCCAGATGGAAATTGTGTATTAGCTTTACCATGATTAAAATGAAAAAAAGAGGAGTTATCGAAGCTCAATTTAATTGGATATTTATACTTTTTATCGGAGCAGTAATCTTGATTTTTTTTATGACTTTTTCATCGAATCAAAAAAAGGTTGCGGATGATCAGATATCTATAGAATTATTGAATCATCTTGATAGTGTTGCAAAAGGAGCAGCATTGAGTATAGGAACAATATATAATATTTCTTTACCTTATGATCGAGAGCTTGAAAAGATATGTGAACCTGAGACAGCGAGCTCTTTAAAATTTAAAGACTCAATATCTTCAGGAGTGGATATAACTTATACTCCCTTATTTAGTAAAGCTATAATTGAAGGTGATATTTTATACACTTATTCTCAATATTGGATGGCTCCTTATGTTGTTACACCCTTATTGTATATGGCAGGTGATAAAACTTTTTTTTTAGTTGTAAATAATCCTGATGTTGATCAGTCACTCATAAATGAATTTTTTGATATGATTCCTGTTCCTGAAAAAGTCAGTGATAATTCATTAAATGTCCTAAAAGCTATTATGGATCAAGACGATATTGATTTTCAAAATTTAGTTTTTGATTTTTATTCTGACTTCAACATAATATATTTTGGAAATTATGACTCAGATGATTTTGATAATCATAATTTTAATTCAAGAACAACAAAAGTAAAGATATATAATATGTCACAAGAAAATGATTATGATTATGATTTTACAGTTGATGTTTATACTTTGGACTCATTATCAAGCCCAAAAGAAACAACTTATGGATTTGGATTTCCAACACTTCTAGCATTAGTTTTCTCAGAAGACGTTGATGATTATATTTGTGGAATGAGAAAAGCTTTCTTAAGATATAAAGTAGTCTCAACTATAATAAATGACAAGAAAAATATGACTTTAGAGTTTGTTCTTGAAAACCAAAGAAATGGTACTGGACGATTCCATCCGAGCTGCTCAATGTATTATCATCCTCTTTACTTTGAAGATTTAATAACAAAATCTGAAGAACTTTTCAACTCTGGTGACGTGCAAGAATTGGAAGAGATAGCAACTCCTGCTAAAACTTTAAATGACAATAATGAAAGATTAGGTGATTTATCATGTCCTTTACCATATTAAAAGATAAGAAAGGCCAGATGCAGATGATGGAAACAATCGCTGTTCTATTCATTTTTTTCATGCTTTTAACATTTGGATTAATATTTTATGCTAATTTTCAAAAAAGTAAGATGGAAGAAATTTCAGATGAAGGAAAAGATCTTGAATTGGTAACAATAGTCCAGACAATACGTGCACTGCCCGAACTTAAATGTTCTGATCAAAGTTCAATAACAGAAAATTGTTTCGATCTATTATCTTTAACAAGCCTAAAAAATAATTTAGAGTTAGGAGAGCTATTCATGAAAGATGGTTCTTATTATCGTGATTATTTTACAAGTTTCCTTTTCGATGCAAACATAACTTTGGAAGTATATGATGAGAAAAATAATCAGATGTCAACACTTCCCATATATTCTAATCCTTATAGGGATACAAATAAGAATAATGTGGCGACAAATTTTGTCCCGATAACTTTGCTTGATTCAAGAACAGGTGAGTATCATTTCGGAATGTTATATATAAGGGTATACTACTAAAATGATAATTAAAAAAAAAGGACAAGCAGAATTTTTCGGTTTAATAATTATAGTTTTACTTCTTTCAGTTGGATTGATGTATATGATGACTCTTAAAAAAAATCAGTTACCTGATACTACAAGATCAGAATATATCGATCAATCTTTAGCGCAAAACACAATTAATGCCATGCTTAATATAAGAACTGAATGTAAACCTGGACTTTATACAGGGATAAAACTTAGCACCCTCATAATAGATTGCGCTGATATGAAAAAGATTAATTGTTATAATGGGGAAAGCAGTTGTGAATATGTCAATCGGACTGTAGAAAATCTTCTTAATCTAACGCTTAATTTTCAAAATAAACCTTATCATTTTTTTATAGAACCTCTTGATGAAACAGGGATAGAATTTATTAATCTTGGATGTCATAATTCTAATGCAACTTCAAGTCTTAGGATGGGAACTCAGGTATTTCCATTAAGTACGGATGTTGGAAGAATAAACCTTCTTATCTGTAATTGAGTATATTCTTTTCAAAAATATAAACATTTAAATAGGAGAATTACAAAATAATATATATTCGAATATTCGAGGTGCAAAATGTTTAAGATAAAGAAAGGTCAAGGCATGTC
>PKTL01000049.1 GCA_002867475.1 Candidatus Woesearchaeota archaeon | reverse complement strand
GGTGTTGCATTGGTTGCATTTTCTTTTTCCTCGTTTTTTAAAAGCCTATTTTTTAGGCTGCCTTTGTAAGGCCTTTTTTAGTATCCCACTTGTAGTGGTTGTACGTATCATAGCATCGTAATCTTTTATTTTTGTTATTAGACCAAGACTTGTCTTCAATTGATTCACATATTTATGTGAAACTTTTATTATTCCTGTTTGATCTTTTTCATCATACTTGTTTTTTAGTATGATTATCCCTGCTTTTGCAAGCAAATATGTTCCAAAGAATTCTTTTGTTATTTCAAGTATTTTCTTTGAAACTTCAGGTTCTGTAAACCTTTTTTCTGAAATGACTTGAAAACCCACATATCTTTTCCTTTCCCTAAGTGTTGGAAGGAGTGGTTTTGTCTTAATAGTTTTTTTTACGGCAGTTTTCTTATCATTCATTTTCTGCACGAGAAGTAATATATTTTCAAATTTACCCTTTTTCTTCTCTCTCGTCCATACCTAAGGAATAATTAAATATTTATAAATGTTTTGTATGTTTGAAGATAAAAAAAATAAAAAAAATAGATTAAACAGATATGTTAGATTAAAGAAATCATAAGGATTTCAACATCCTATATTCTTTTTGCTTTTCGCTTAAAAGATCCACAAGCTTTTTTGTCTTTTCTAGACCTATACATGGATCCGTCACTGATTGACCATATACATATTCTCCTTCTCCAAGCTTTTGAGCTCCGTCAACAAGGTAGCTTTCAACCATCAAACCTTTTATAGCGCTTCCTCCAGGCAAGGTTATTCTTGATTCCATCACTGATGACGCTATCTTTTCTTGTAGATTGTAATCTTTTCCAGAATTAGAATGATTTGTATCTACAACGACTACTGGATTTTCTAGATCTCTTTTTCCATGACATCGTATTATCTTATGGAGTGTTTGCTTGTCATAGTTTGGGAAGTGATTTCCTTCATCATCATTAAAGCCTCTAAGGATTATATGTGTTAAAGGGTTTCCGCTTGTGGCTACCTCATTTCCTTGATACATTATAGTATGTGCTTCGATTCCTGCTTCAAGCGCGTTCATCATAACACTTAAGTCTCCCGATGTCGGGTTTTTCATACCTACTGGAACATCTACCAAGCTTGCAACCTCTCTATGCATTTGATTCTCTACAGATCTTGCACCTATCGCTATGTATCCTATTGCGTCTTCAACATAAGGATAATTGTTTGGGTTCAGCATCTCATCTGCAGGTATCATCCCTTTGTCGATTGCGTCAATATACATTCTTCTCATCATCTTCAATCCTTCATTGAAGTTTATTGGTTTCAAAGGGTCTGGCTGCGATGTCGGTCCTTTGTATCCTTTTCCTTTTGTTCTAGGTTTTCCAGTATATATTCTTGGAACTACCAAGATATCATCTTCTACTTCTTTGCTTATCTTTGATATCTCTGTCATGTAATCTGCTACTGCTTTTTCATTGTGTGCAGAGCAAGGACCTATTATTAGCAGAAGCCTATCATCTGATCCGTCCAGTATTTTTTCTAGTTCATTTCTTTTTTGTGAGATTGTTTCTTTTTGTTTATCAGTTAAGGGAAGAATCTCTTTTAGTTCTTCAGGGCTTAATACTTTTTTTCTTATTTCGTAACTCATTTTGATTTCCTCATATTATCATTTTTGATTTGTTTTTTAGTTATTGGAAGCTTGAAAGATTTTCAAGATTTTTTTAGTGATTTAGGGTTGTGTATTTGTTTCAATACAAAAACCAATATTTTTGTAAGAAATAGCTAAAGCTAAATGATAGATTGAATTGTGATAGTGTACTGTCTTTTTGTGTGTTTCTTACTTGTTTTTTAATTTCTGTTTTCATTTTCTTTACACCATTTTGTGTAGAGACACAAAAGTCATTAGACTTTCAGTGTTGCCTCTGTTGTCAAGGAAGAAGATTAACTAGTTGTTTTTGTTTTTGTAATCCCCTTCCAAGACTTATCTTTTTGTTCTTGTGTATGAGGATTACTTCCAAAAATAATAGAAGTAACCAGAGCTAAAGCTAAAACCAAAAAACTGATTTTTTGTTGCTTTAACCATGTTCATAAAAAAAGATATGTATAGATGATTTATATATCTTTTCATCCATATACATGTTTATAATTGGATCTTGATTGGCTTATATTGTAAGGAAAGTGTTGTTCTATCACACCATATGATTTAGATGACTTTTTCTTAACATCTACAGGATCTTTAAAATACATGAATGTTGTAAGTGCTGCCATTGCAGAAGTCAATGCTATAAATGCTGTAAGGTTTGGATGCTCTTTTGCAAATCCTGATACTTTTTTTATAACTATATTTTCGAGTGGTTCTATTTCATCAAATTCCATATTTTTGCCTTTTACATTATTCCTCTTTTTAGGATTATGTGAAGAATGCGGATATATTTATATAATTTACTCAGGGAAAGGTTTATAATAACTCTAAATCTTCTTAAATTATGAGAAAAAGAACTTATTTTTGCCCTGGATGCGGCAAGGAAATCACAAAGGATGAAGAGTTCTGCTTTGATTGCAAGCCAAGAGATGAACTCGAGTTCAAGGAAGCAAATATCAAGTTCTGCCTTAACTGCGACAAGCTAAACATATTAAACAATTGGGGTAGATTCGATACTTTTGAGGAAGCAGTGGAACAAGCCTTGAAGAAATCAATCAAAAGTAAAGATTATGATATCACTGAAATCATCATTCCCGAAGTTGAAAGAAAACCAGGATTAAATCTTGAAGCTGAGGCAAAGATTATTTTTGATGAACAGGAATTCACAGTACCTATAGAGATTCAAGTAACGACTTGCCCTGCTTGTAGTAAAATTAACGATCAATACCTTGAAGGTATTTTGCAACTTAGAAATTGCAAGCCAGAAATATCCGATTATGTTTTTAATTATGTTGAAAAATTTAAAGATAAAGGTGTGAATATCAACAATCATAAAGAGGTTGTTGGTGGTGAAGATTTTGTTTTCAATAATAAGAAAGTTATGAGAAGACTCGCACAACAAATGAAGAGAAAATTCCCTCATACTGAATTTAAAGAAGCTGCTCAACATTTCAGTCAAGATAAAGATGGTAGAGTCATTTATAGATTGAATATATTATTTAGGCAATAATTATCTTAATAGATACAGTTTTGAATCAGGATTTAATGCAATTCTCAAATCATGCTCACCTTTTCCTATATTAAATTCATATGAATTATTTCTAGAATTTGGTTTCATCGTCTTATATTTTTCTCTTTCTACAAAATTTATAAATTCAAACTCTTTTTTAGAATCATCATATTTAAAAACTTCAAAGCCTATTTCACAACCACCAAGAATAATAGGTGAATCTATTATCACAAAACTTTTTCTTTGCTTATTTATTTTAGAATCATAATCTTCAAAAAAGACAAGTCTCGACGATAAATTCTTTTTTTCTTCATCACTTAAACTTTTAAAATAAGAATCGTCTCTGCTTAAATAGATTTTTTCAGGTTGATTGAGATTATGATTATATTTTAATGATCCCTCACTGATATAAACTCCAAATTTAGTTATTTTATTGAATATAGAAGTTAATAGATTTGGGAAATTTATTTCATTAACATTTTCCATTATTACATGAGGGTATTCCGAACCTAGTATTTTTTCAAGATCCTCATTAGCAATCTCAAAAATGTCAAAGTTATCTAAACTCATATTTACCACTTAATTATTTAATTAATTTTTTCCCTCTTGAAAATTTTGAAATAGCTCTATTTATCAAATATCCTTCAACATGACTATGGAAAAAATCAGGAGGTATAAAACTTATTGATTTATCTTTTGTCATGAAAGTATGGATATCTCTTTTTCCTAAAGAAGAATCATAATCCTCTGCGAAGTGAATATCATATGAAACTTCAGAGAAAGGCAATTGAAGTATAGGCGCTAGCCTAAAATATTTTTTCCCAAGACCTCTATCAATTTGAAATCCTAAATGATCACTTTTAGTTATATCAACTTTTACTTTTTCATCATCCAACTCATAAAAAAGCAATCTCCCACCACCCTCTTTATCAAGATTAGGATTTCTAAATATTCCAAAATATCTAAAAGGGTCAGGTTTAAAATCCTTATTTTTCCCAATCATGAAATCTTTCATAACTAAAGAATCTGGAAATATGAAAAAATAAGATACAGATTCTTTCCCAGATAATTTGAGATAATCATTCATCTCATCTTCAAGATTTGTCCATCTCAATTCTTTTACTAATCCGCCATGAAAACCAAAATCATGCAGGTTAAGCTGGACCCTATCAGGAAAGATTGAATTAAAATTCAGATCATCGTTTACAAGCCTGGTAGACTTATAATCAAGATCATCCATCAATGTTTCTATAGTTCCTTTTTGCATTTTATCTAATTCTTAATATTAGTATTCCTCTTTTCAAATTTAGAATCAGGAAGTAAACCTTCATTAGGCCTATCTTTAGACAACTCAGATTTCTTTTTCTTTATGCCAAGCAATATTTCTTTACTGAACCTATTATCCATTTTTCTTGGAATAAGATAAGGTTGACAATCAAACAAGAAGCGAAAAGCATTAACCTGATTTCTTCCCCTATATCTAACCAGAAGGAATCCATCATCAGAAAGTTCATATTTCAACCTATTAATAATAACATCAGAAGGAAGATATTTAGGATCATCACCATATTTTCTTGTGTACTCCTCTAAGAAACCATCAGGGTTTCTAGTACCATATATATTATTCATTATCCTTGGACCTTTCACATAACCCTTTGGAGTTACCTGACCAATTCTTAGATTACCTGTATCTCCTGACCAGAGCAAAAGATTCTCTAGATTATTAAGTTCCCAAACCTCTTCATTTACCCCTTTCTCTTCATTATAAACTGTTGGAAATAAGGATGCTGGACCTGACACAATATTACCTTTATCATCTGATTCACATATACGAAAAAGTTTTATCTTTTCCACAAAAGGTAAAAGAACTGCATTGCTATCTGGATTAAATTTAGAATATATACTAGTTATAAGATCTCCCGCTTCATTTTTTGATATCTTTTTTCCTTCGTTGAAAAGAAATTTATCGTAGTGTGAAAGAGAATTAAGATATTGAGCATCTAATGCCTCTGTTGAAAAAGGATATGATCTTGTCTCCATCATCAAAGGTCAACAGAAGATATTTATAAATTTTACCACATTCATCACTGTCAAATAATTAATTCAATATTTTTAAGAGTAAGATTTATAACGGAAAACTTAATAAAATTAAGATTGAGTTTTAAAACTTGGCAAAGTTTTATAAATGGAATCAAAATCCTATTCTATGCTGAGGCACGATAACGGTCAGCAAATAATTGTTGTTTAGCCTCGGGGAGAAAAACAAATGGCAGATATGAAATTAAACGTTTCAGATGTTAAATCTGGAAAAACAAAACAAATAGTTCTAACAGCAGACCAATCAAAAGCAATGATCGGAAAAAAGATCGGCGAAAAATTTAAAGGAGAACTTCTTGATTTAACAGGTTATGAGCTTGAAATTACTGGTGGAAGCGACGCATCAGGATTTCCTATGAGAAAAGATAACCCAGGCGTTGCAAGGAAAAAGATACTAGTTGTGAGCGGCGTTGGTGCTAAACCTCAAAGAAGAGGACAAAGGCAAAGAAAAAACGTTGCTGGAAACACTGTTTACGAAAAAACTGCACAGATCAATACAAAAATCGTTAAAGCAGGAAAAACAGATATCTTTGCAGAACCAGTAGCTGAAGAAGCACCTGCAGAAGAAGCAAAAACTGAATAAGGTTTTGATAAACCTTTAATTTCTTATTTTTTTACAAACTTTTACAATAAACAATAAAGAAACAGCAACATTTTCAATGAATTCTAATGAATTCAAGAAAATGTTTGATTTCGAAGAAATCATAACATTTTTATTCTAATAACTCTTTAAACATCTTTGATGTTTAAAAAAAGAGGTTTTACCCAAGTTGATTGGGCAATGAGTTTAGCTATATTCTTGATGTATCTAGCTTGGTTTTTCGTAATTGTTAAGCCCCAAGTTGTTGATACACAGATACTTAGTCCGAATTATGTAGAACTTAAAAGTGAATTTATTGAAAAGTCTAGCAGCAAAGTATCTCTTATTCCTCTAATTATATCTAGTGAAGATATTATTGAAAATGAAATTCTTGAAATAGATCTATCTTTTCTTGAATATGATGATTATGGAATCTTGACTGATAATCCTTATTATATTGAGGATGATAATTTGTTCATATTGAAAAGCATCAATTCTTCAAAGACTATTGATTATATTGTTGTGTGTGAGAATCAAACCTATGAGGATATAAGTTTTCAGGATCAAGGCATATATATCAATAATGGAAGCATCAATACAAATGGTAATATCTCAATAGAATATTCATATGGCATAGATTCAATCTTGAATAATGGCATTGAAAGAATAGACAATATCAGATATTATCAGAATGATGAAAGGTTAGATCCTAATATTTCTGTTGATAATAAAGGTTTAATTCTTGAGCTTGAAGAAGAGTTCCAGCCTTATTCAGTGAGATATGATGTTAGAAGTGGTAAGGATTATATTCGTGGCAAGTATAGAAAGGATGAAAATTTTGAAGATTTCAATACTACTATAACTTTGGATGTGAAAGATTATGAGGATTATTTTATCACTAATCTTAATCAAGGAAATCTTAGTGATGGAGATTGTGATTCTGAAAGCAGTAAATATATTAAGTTTCAAAATGATAATGAGACATTGATCTTTCTTTTCAATAAATATGTAAATATATCTCTTTGCAAGGATGATGAAGATTATGAGCTTGAACTGAATTTTTTAGATAATAATCTGAATTTTGAGATTAGTTTCTCAGATAAGGAAGATCTTGAATTTGGATATGATTACCAGTATATTTTTGGTGTTGATAATACTAATGAATTGATGCTTGATTCAAAAATATCTATGGTCAATGAGAGCATGATAAGTTTTGATGATTATAATTTTCAAGTAATTGTTTTCAATACAAGTATTGATGATACAGATATTAAAAAAGATTCAATATTTAATATAATTGGCGAATTTCCTGAAGACACTAACCGAGAAGTATTCTCTCATGATGAGATAGTTAATGTTCAAGATAAGTATGGAAATATTAGGAGGATGATTCTAAATGTCAAGATATGGGAGTAAAGGTTATCTTAGGACTTTGGAAGTTATGATCGCTTTTGTCATGACTTTTGCATTTCTTGTCATACTACTTAATAATCCTTTGACTAATAGTAATGAACAGCCAAGTAGCGTTCTTGAAAATCTTGTTCTTGATGATGAATTTAGAAATGAGCTTATTGATGTGCAGAACTGGTGTAGATATTCAAATGAATCCACACTTCTTGTGAACATGACTAAAGAACGTATTGGAGATTATGAATTCGCACTTTGCATGAACAAGAAACCTGAACTTCCTAGAAAAACAGTTATTGTTGATTCTGCTTATGTTACAGGTAACATCACTGAACAATATGATTATAAGATTCTGAGATTATATTATTGGAACGAATAATAATATTAAAATTCTACCTTGACCACATCTCTTTGAATCTTTGCAATGCAATTATGCAATCTTTCTTCAAGTTCAATATCCCTTACTTCTTCAGCTGCTCTAATTATCTGCTTAGCTATGTCTATTGTCTGTCTGAACAACCTTATTATATCTCCTTCATCATAATTAGTATAATTAAGTAATTCTGAAAATTCGCAACCTTCTACCCACTGAGTGACCATTTTATTCATACGAGCAACTCTCATCTTGTTAAGTTCTTTATCCACATATTTATTTTGTTCGATGACGTCAACTATCGCATAATAGTTCTTCTTATCACCAAACTTAAATTTATCCATCCTTTTCTCTTCATAGGCAATACTAGAAAGAAGTATTAATAATTGAGTATCTGTCAATTCTTTGTATATGTCTGATGTGAAGATTTCAGTTATTAACAATTCATTTGAATATATGTGGGTTGCAAACACACCTTTTTGAGTTAACAAGTCATTAAAGACATATTTCATCTTTTCAAGTGTTGAATACTTATGATTATAGCTCGCCATTATCCTTACTTGCTTATTGCTTTGCTTTCGTAAGAAATAATCGAAATTGCTTTTAAGTATTATCTCCCTTTCTTCAGTAGGATGGTTATTTATTAGGTTAAGTGCTGTATTATAAGATAGGTGGAACTGACTAATTATTGGGTCCACATCTTTTGCGGTAAATTCTTTTATCTTTTGCATATTTGCAATGTTTCTGTCAATTAGTGCTATTGCTCGTCCTTCAGTGTCGATTCCTCTTCTTCCAGCTCTACCTGCAAGCTGAAAGTATTCTTTACTGTTAAGATATCTGAAATTCATTCCATCAAATTTTTCTAAACTATTAAAGCACACAGTTCTTGCGGGCATGTTTATCCCAACAGCGAAAGTTTCAGTTGTGTAAAGAACGCTTATAAGCCCTTTTGCAAATAGCTCTTCAACCACTTCTTTTAGTTTTGGAAGAATTCCTGCGTGATGCACAGCGATACCTTTTACAAGTATGTGACGTAAGAATTGAACGCTTTCCATACTTCTTAAATCTTCAGGAACTTTTGATAAGAAAAATTCAACTATCTCTTTTTTCTCTTTTTGATTGGTGAAATCATATTTTATGCTTAATTCATCTGCTAATTCCTCGCAACGCTTCCTACTGAATGCGAAAAAGAATGCAGGCAATTGATCCTTTTCTATAAGCAAGCTTATGACATCAAGATGATTTGGAACCGGTTTTTTCTGAAACCTTTCCTTTTTTCCTCTTCTTCTTTTTGTGACCTTGTAATAATCATTGGCTTTCTCAACTTCCATTGTCCTTTTCAGTTCATCAACTGTTGTTAGACCTTTATCATAATCATATACAAAATGCTTCAATGGTACTGCTCTTTTGTCAAACCTTACAACGTCCACCTTGTGGTTCTTTATGCTTTCAATCCATTTAGCGAATTGCCTGCTGTTTGGTATGGTCGCACTTAAGCATAGGAATCGTACGTGTTCTGGTGAAAATATTATGCTTTCTTCCCAAACAGTTCCACGTTCAATATCATTTATGAAATGTATCTCATCGAATACTACATAAGAAAGTGTTGATAAGGATTCATCATTTGTTACAAGCATGTTACGATAGATCTCTGTTGTCATGATAAGTATTTGAGCATTGTGATTGATACTTACATCTCCTGTGAGTATTCCTACTTTGTCTTCACCATACTCTTCCTTGAACTCTTTATATTTCTGGTTTGAAAGAGCTTTTATAGGAGCAGTGTATATTATCCTTTTCTTTTCCTTGATGTACTTATTTATTATGTAATCAGCAATAAGTGTTTTTCCAGTACCAGTTGCTGCACTCACTACCACACTATTGTTTTGGTCTATTGCTCGAATTGAATCTATCTGGAATTGATCTAGAATAAATTCCTTATATTTAACAACTTCAGAAGCTTTTCCAAGTCTCTTATCTTCACTCATAGAATAATCTTGGGAAAGGGGCTTTATATAATTACCTACTTATTTTGGCATTTCTTCTTTTCCTTTTAGAACTAGTTTATCCATAACGAAAGCTGCACTTGTCTGTTTTGGCTTTGTTATAACAAGAGTGTTTGTTCCTTTTTGAACTTTTATTTTAGCGACATATTCCCACCCCCAAGGATTATATGTTGCTGAGACATGATTATAATCATATTCTTCTCCATTTATGTCAATAACAACACTTCTTGCACCATTCGCATGTTTTGAGTCATCACTAACTTTTACATAAAGATACATAGATTGCTTTGCACCACTTTCAAAAGTATAACTAGCATATGATCCACCACTACCAAGATACAGTTCTCCAGGACCTCTACTTGTCTCTCCTATAAAACTATATTTTATTGGTCCGCCAAGCGTTCCATCTTCACCTTCAACTTCTATAACATTATTTTTCTTGTTGAAAAAATTGAAGATTGTCAAACCTATTTTTCCAAAAAATGTTTTTGTCTTGCTTCCAATAGTATTCCCTTTCAAAGTTATCTTATCATTGTTATATGCAACCATTGGATCTAATTCCTGGTTTGCTATCTCTTCAAAAATGCACTCATCAGTTTCAGCAATGAAATGGATAGTTTCAGGCTCACTATCAAGAAGTTTTATCACACCAGAACTTACTGCTAAGTATATTGATTCTTCACCAATCTTGAATTCTATATTCTTGTCACCTGCAACCATATCTATAACTTTTTGTGAAGCGTAATCATACATATTTACACCATCAACATATTCAATTAATGATAGGTTTGCAACACAACTATCTTTTATCTCATTACCATCAAATATCAAGTCATTATTGTCAGAAAAATCCCCATTGATTCCAGCATCGTTTACTAAAACTTCAAAAGTTGCTTGAGGTACAATCTTAAAAACCATCCATTTATCTTCTTTCACAAGAATCGCAACAAAATTTTCAGTATATTCTAAAGATTCATCGCCTTCGGTAACTTTTGCATAAAGTTCATAATTGAGAACTGCTGCGTTTCCATCAATAGTATATTCTAAATTATTTATCTTGTAATCTATCAAATCAGTTTTTTCAAAAATCAAATTTATTAATTCTTTTTCACTAATTCTTTGCTCTTCAGTAAAAAGGTTCAAGGTTTGAGTATCATAATATAAATCTAAATTTTCAGTTTTAAAAGATTCATAATAATTGGTTAAAGTATCTTCAATTTCATCAGCGTAAACTACTTGAAACATCAATAAAAAAATTATTAAAACAAATATTTCTTTTCTCATTCTAATTTTTTACTTAACCCCTCAACCGTTACTACTTTTGTCATTGGAAAAGCTGACATATGATTTTCTAGATCTTCTACTACAATAGTAATTGTATAATTTCTATGAATATCTTGAGCATTTGCAAGCCTAGTCATATCATCAACTACGGCAAGCAAATCTTGAGTTATGGTTATTCCTGCATCGATTGCTCTTGATGTTCCTGTAGCATCAAGTTTACCAGCAATACCAAGAACACCCCTTACCCCTGAAAGCCCATTAACTAAAACTTTTAAAATTTTAAGATCAGTTGTTTGACCAGCAAGTTCAGGATCATCCTCTAATAAAGATTTTCCAAGATCATAACCTGTTTTACCAGTTACAACGGTTCCTGCAACTTTATTAACTAATATATCTAATGCTTCAGCATCAGTTCCTAAATCTAATTTATTAAAATATTCAGTATTCTTAAAAGTTTCAGTGACTTTTTCACCTTGTTTAAAAGCAGCTTCTGAAGCAGCTATTTTTATAGCGGTATCAATTAATCTTTTAGTATAATCCATACTCACTTCCTTTGTGATTTTTGGACTGCTCCAACCAAAACTAATACTGTTCTTATTAGTTATAATCTTTCCTTTTTCAGGATATTCAACGCCATCATATCTAATCCAACTAGTCCCTGGAGCATTACTAGTCACATAATATGCTTTTAATCTATTATCTTCATCTTCTACTTCGACATTAAATAAACCCCAAGAATCTTGAGGTATAACCCCTCTAGAATTAGTTAATGTGAAACTTTTAATTTTAATATTTGATTTTGGTTTTGGAATAACATCAATGTAAGCATAATCTTTTGTTATAGTATTATATAATTTAAGAACTCTTTTATCATTAATTTTTACAAATTTTTCAACAATATTCAATTTTGCTTTTCCAGAAGAGTCTGTCCAAGAATTTAACATTTCAACATCAAAAGACATGTATTCTTTTGCTTCTTTATCTCGATTATTTAACACACCCCACATGCCAAGACTACATTCAACACATAATTTTTCAACACCTTTACTATCTTTTCCATATGCAGTTATTTCGACTTTGATCAAATCATCTTTTTCTATATCAAATGTTGTCGGAGCATTTATTACAAATCTAGAAACAGTAAGCTCATCATCTTCCTCTTCTTCTGCTTCTTTTTCTTGTTGTTTTATTTTTTCTTTTTCTTCTAAATCTTTTTTGTAATCATCCCAATCATCATAATCTTCCATAATCTTATCAAAATCATCAGGTAAAGGTCTTTCCATCATAGGAATCCTTTCATATTCTTCGCAACTAGCATGACACGCAGCTTCCGCAGCATTACATCCAGGAGCACACCTTGCTCTTTCTTCAGCCCAAAGATGTGCAAGATTTTCAGCAGGATTAACACAATTGCCCATACATTTTGTATTTCCTTGTTGACAAAGCGCCCAACAAGCATATACTCCTCCAAGACCATCTGGAAGAGCAGCATAACTAAAACTAGAAAAAAGTAAAATTGAAACTAAAATTAAAAAACTATTTCTTAGAAAATTTTTTCTTAATCCAGCCAAATAGGTCACCCCAACTATAAACTTTGCCTTTTCCTGAAGTTATCATGACATCACTGTCACCACCGCTTCCAAACTTTATTTTTCCACCCATAAAAAAGTTCCAAGGGAAAACTATTTATAAAATTTGCTATTTAGTAAATTCAGACTTACTTTTCAGTAAGTATAAAGTTTTCGAAACCTTATCTACTTATCTAGGTGCGTACTTACACCTTACAGGACTATAGATTTTTTCTTCCTTTTTCAGATTTTTTATAGCACAACTAACATCCTCTTTACTTAATCCACTTATTTCTGCTATTTCTCCTGGTCTAATTGGCTGTCCTGCTTTTTTCAATGCATCAATTACTTTTGTTTCATTACTCATGTTGATATCACCTGATCCTAGAATCTAAAAATCTGTTTTTTAAATTTATTGTTTAAAATAACAAAAACTTTTTATTAAATAAGATTCAGATACATCCTTATGAAGCATTCAGCAAGTCTTGGTTTTGGAAAAATAATAAGTGATGTAGAAATAACAAAAGATATTATTGACTCTTTTATAGAGGGATATGAAGTTAATAAGAAACTTATAGATTGGAAACCTCCAAAAGATATCAAGATTGAGATATACGATGATGAGAACAATTTCAAGAAAGCATTAGGGAAAAAATATGAGAAATGGATCAGTGGTTTTGTTCATTATAATGGAAAATTGATCATTAAAAGTTATAACCTAAGAAAAAACCAAAAAGAAAAAAGTGTAGAGATTAATAATGAAAGAGACTACTACAAAGAATATTCATTTCATGAATTAAATCATACTTTTTGGAGATATAATTTCAAAACTTGGAAACCAAAATGGATGTTAGAAGGTTTAGCATGCTATACTGAAAGAAAAAAATATGATGAAAAAGATTTGCTTGCTTCTTTATCGAATAAAAAAAAGAATTATATCAATTATACTGGCAGAAGTGTTAATAAAAAAAATATAAAAGATTATTATATTGTATGGGAAGGATTATTATTTTTTATGATAAATAAATATGGTATTGAAAAAATTAAATTATTTTTAGAACAATATTCAAAAAGACCTATTAAAGAAAATTATAAGAAACTATTTGAAAAATATTTTAATCTTACAGAAAATCAATTCTATAGGGAATTTATTAGTAGCTTCAAAAAACAAAAAAAACTTTTTCAATATTGAAACATCAATAGATTGAATAATCATCATTTAATACCTGCATAGGTATATAAATATTTTTTAATATCTGTTTACTTGAATATATCTCATATTCTTGAAATTGGAATTCTTTTCGAAGTTCATTGAAAACATCGTTTGTCTCAGGAGAATTTATTCGTATCATTATTGTGTTTTTACCTATAAGTTTTATCAATGATTCAATCTCAGGTACTTGATTGCAATAGCTTATCAATCTATTTGTCTCTTTTATCGATGAATACTTGAAATCAATTAATATCATCTTTGAATCGATATGAATATTAGAATTATTTATACACACTCCAAAACCTCTTATAATCTTGTTCTTCTTCAAGTTCTTTATAATTTTAAGAACTGTTCTCATATCAATATCTGCCAAGTTTGAAATTTTAACTATTGAAGCTTTAGGATCTTTTACTAATGCATTGAGAACCCTCTTATCATTTTTTGTAATCTCAATTACCTGCCTATCTCCTGAAAATATTTTTTCTAAGAAAATTCTAGATTTCTTATACAAATATCTCTTATTGAAATTATGTTTAACTATAACCGGATATATATCTTTTATGTAAAGAGCCTTCTGATTCTCTTCGAGTATCCCCATTAATACCTTATTAAAAAAAGAAAGGTTTGGAACTGTGAATTCAAGTATTAGATCGGTTCCTAATTCCGCAGTCTCCACATACGTACACCAATCCAATTCCTTCAATTTTCTTATTATTTCATTTTGTTTTGATTTCTCGAATATTGAAAATGAACCAAATAAGATTATATTTATTAGACCGAATTTTGCAGGGTCAAGCTCCAATTCATAAAAATTAATTACTTTGTCATCAATCAGTTTTTCAGTCGTATAACTTGTAAGTTGAGGACTTATTTTTAAAATCTTTGCCAAGTCTTTATTTTTGATTCTACAGTCAAGTGATAACTCATAGAGTAATTTATCTCGGTAATCAATTTTTTTTGGCATTTTATTTTATTAATTTGCATTATTTATAAATATTATGATATTATATAAAATATAAAGATTATATCCTTTTATTAAATTTAAACTTATGCACAAGTTTATGGGAACAAAAATAGGTGTTGAGATAGAAATGCATCTTATTGATAAAAAATTTGATATTTCAAATAATGCAGATGAGGTTATTGATAGTTCTATTAATCCTCTTCTTGAAAAAGAAGTGTCGAAAAGTATGATAGAAGTAGTTATGCCTCCTTATAATTCCATATCTTCACTTGAAAATGACCTTATGATCCAATTGCAAAATCTAAAAAAAGAAATAAATGACCTGGAACTGGGACTTCTTGCATCCACTTCTATTGGAATACCCAAATCAGAAATGACAAGGATTGATTCACCAAAATATGATAATAAAAGAATCCTGTTTGGTAATGATTTTGATATATCTCTTCAAGTTTGTGGAACCCACGTACATGTTGACCTTCCAAAAGACCAAAAAGAAAGATATAATATGTATAAATTGATCCAAGGACTCGACCCATTATTTGCTTTAATGGCATCGAGCCCTTTCTTATATCTTAAAAATACAAAGAAGGATCATAGAGTACATTCATATAGAAACATTCTATATGAGAAATTTTCAAGATTTGGACAATTACAAGAATATCCATTAGATGAAAAAGAATATTCAAATATCAACCAAAAATTTTTTGATGGATGGAAAAAAGAACTGGCTAAAAGAAATTTAGATGATAGTGTATATGACCTATTTGACTCTAATTGGGGTCCAATAAGGATCAAAGAGAATACTATTGAATCAAGATGTGCTGATACTAATTTACCTGAAAACATACTAGCTCTAGCATGTGCCTATAAAGGATTATACGACCTTGTCGATACTGAAAATCTTCAAGTTGAGATAAGCGATAAGCCTTCTGATTTCTATATGATTAGATCTGAAAAATTATTTGTTCCATCATTTACAAATCTAAAAAAAATGGAGAGAAAAGGGATTGTATCAGCTGTGAAAGATGAGGACTTGAACAATTATTTAGCAAGAGCTTTAAAACTTGCTGCAAGAAATAATGATGAAGAAACATATCTAATTCCTTTCTTTAAGATGTTAAAGGATAAAAATACATTTGCGGATGATATAATGAAATATGCGAATTCAAAAAATTTAGTCCATAATTCAAAGATAGAAGAAGAGGGTGCAAGAAATATTCGCGCTTACATATATAATAGATTTTTAGAATCAGTGAATTAAGATGGACATATTATTTTATCAAGATAAAAAAACAATTGGAATTGTTGATGATTCAACAGATTATCTAAGACGTAATCTTGAAACCAAAGGATTTAATATTGATCTTGAGACCGAAGAGATACCAAGAGAAGGTTATGATTGGATCTTTAATAGGTTTGAACGACCAACCGAAGAATTTTTGATAAAGATGAAGGGAGATAATATTATTAATCCTGGAAATAATATCCTTGATCATGCTTCTAAGTATCACCTATTATTGTTTCCTGAACTTACTACACAAACAATTATCACTGATGATGTGAATTTAGGTCTTGATTTTATGAAAGAGTATAAGAATATTATAATAAAGCCTGTTGGAGAATTTGGTGGTAAAGGTGTGAAAAAAATATACTACCAAAAAAAGGATTATGATAATATCAAGTTAGAATTAGAAAATAGGATATCCAAAGGTGAAGAATTTGTTTTTCAAAGATATATTGATAATGTTGAGAAATTAGGAGATAAACGGATCAATATCGTTTTCTATGAACCTGTTAGTTGTGTTTTAAGAAAACCCATGCAAGGAAGCTTCATATGTAATCTTTCATCTGGAGGGAGCATGCAGCGTGCAGAATTGAATAAGAGAGATTATGAGATTATTGAAGCAGTTACTCCTTTCTTGAAAGCAAACAATCTTAATTGGGTTGGAATGGATGTGATTGGAAATTATCTTACGGAACTGAACCTTAAATGTCCAGGTATGGTTTATGAAGCAGATCATATCAATGGAAACAAATTAGGACTTGAATCAATGATTGCAGGATTAACAAACTCAAAATATTAAACATATCTTTTTTAAAATCTAAAACCTATAATTACTTCCCAGGTGGTTTTTATGAGATGCAAGAAATGTGAATCAAATAATATAAGGTTTGAAATATTTGCTGGAAAGGAATGTATGGTATGTCTTGACTGTGGTTTTGATGAAAGAGAGGAAATTTTAGGTAGAAATATTGAGATGGAACTAGTCGATTAAATTATTTCAATATAAGCTTAGTATACTTTTGTATATTAAACAATTCTTTTATAAACGAAAAACCCATGCTTTAGGTTTATGATTATTTAGGGTTAAAAAGGTGATAATATGAACAATATTGGTTTTAAGACAATAAGTTGTGATATGCTTCATGATAATGGCTGCAATCATACTATGAAAGGAAAACATATTAGAGATTTTGAAAGACAATTATCAGAACATAATAAAGTGCATCATCCAAAGGAATTCTATACGATGGATGAGAATAATAAGCAAGAATTGAATGAGATGATAAAGATACTTGTTATGAATTAATCCTTCTTTACAAGTTTTGCGACAAAGAACCCCTCAGTATCATTATCTTGAGGCCAGATTCTTAACACATTTTTTACTTGAGGATTAAATTTCTCATCGTTCCATTCAAGAATAGGTTCTCCTAATTTCATGTCTATCTCAAAAGGAACGCATTCCATGTCAGAATATTTATTCAATAGATAATTGACCACTCCTTCGTTTTCTTCAGGTTCAAGCGTACAAGTACTATACACTATTGTTCCACCTGGCTTCAATAGTTTGTAAGCATTTTCAAGAAGCGTTTTTTGCTGTCCAGCTATTCTTCTTATACTTCTTTCATTCCACATACGAAGAGTTTTTAGGCTTTTACGGATTGTTCCACTACCACTACAGGGAGCATCAACTAGTATCCTGTCGAACTCCAAATCACGAAATCTTGCACCATCCATAAGTGTTATGAGTATATTTGTTGCCCCAATTCTTTGCATGTTTATTCCAAGAGGCCTAACCCTCATCCCTTTGTAATCATTTGCTAGAAGAATTCCTTGGTTTTTCATATACATTGCAATCTGGCTTGTCTTTGATCCAGGACTTGCACACATATCAAGAATTGTCTCTCCAGGGTGTGGATTAAGAACTATTGGAGGTATCATGCTTACTGCTTCTTGAACATAGATATAACCAAGCATATGTTCTTCAGTGTTTCCAATATCTCTTCTACCAGTCTTATTATCTATCCAAAATCCTTCCTTGCACCAAGGTATCTGCGTCAATATCCATCCTTTTTCACTCAAGCTTTTCTTGACACTTTCAATATCTGCTTTCAAAGTGTTTATCCTTATGCTTCGTCTAAGAAAAGAAAGCGAGTATTTCATGAATTCTTCATAATCCTCTTCGTTTCTACAAAGACCTTTATATCTTTGTTCAAATCCAGGTTTTATTTGAATATTATCAGTATTTGGAATTCTTTCTGGTTCGCTCATGATAATATCAAGGTTTCTGTATTTGTTTATAAGTTTTTATTAAAACAAGAATTTAATATAACCACTCAATAGTGACATTAAAATAGGAAGTTTTATAAACGACCTGTTTTTGCCAAAATCTATGACACAAAATAAAACTTTTGTTGGTATAGATAAGGAAGGTATGAAACTTCTTGCTTCTATGAGACTTATTGAATATCCTGAATACACAGACCCTTTCAATGCAAAGATTGACATAGTAAAAGAGGATTCCGGAGAAAAAATAATTCAAGAAGTAAATTTTAAACCAATATCATTATATGATGAATTTAGGAATGGAACTTTCGACCCATCTGAATACCACTCGTTGATTATAGGATATCAAGAAAGGATAAAAAATTCGACATTCAAAAATCTTAATACTCTCCTTGGTGGACTGAAGATTTTATTCCATGAAGATTTCCCAAGCACATTATGTGCTGTTCTAGAACATGTAGAAGTTGCATTAAGATTAGATGATGAAAAAAGATTTAGCCATTTTGATTCATACCTAGTATCTGGAGGTAATAGTTCTTTAATAATGAACCCAAGATCCTATAGGGCTTTTAAGGATCTAATAGCAAAAGGCATAAAACCCGAAGAAAACCTTTTTTCCATAAAAGAAAAAAAACTAGAATATGTAGAGAATTACAGATAGGATGGAAGAACAAAATAATTATAATAGAACTATAACAATAGGTACAGATAATAAAGGATTAGATACATTATTCAAGCATTTCGAAAGAAATAATAGAATCACATTATTAACTCATAAAGCAAAAAAAGAATTTCAAAATGGAATTGATATCCCTTATAATATTAAAGGAAATGAAGTTATATTATCACCTATAGAGCTTGAAAGAGATCAAGAAAAGATACTTCAAGGAAATTTTAATTCAATATTTGTTGCAACATATGGTTTTTCTCAATTAAAAAAAGATTATAGTAGTAATGATAAAATAATTGAAAAAATCAGAAGACAAATTGACCCTTTTACTTTTATCCCTACAATAATTGGAATAAGCTCTGATTCCGCAGATTCTATAATAAGAAATTATGAATCCCGACAACATAAGATATATGATGCTTTGACAAAAGAAACTGATAGAGGCCACACTTATGGATTGAGTTTTCAAGATAAATCAGACCTATTAGATCTTTTGATAGGAAAAGGAAATTTAGATAGCAAAACCAGACTTCTATTCTCTCAACAGATACCAGATAACATAGTGATGGATTATAATACTAAAAATAGGAAAAGGCAGAAAAATTATATGTATGGACAAAATAAAATATAAAAGTTCATATATTTTTTACCATGTAATGACCTTCAAGAGAGTATCCTTGTTTTCTGTAATATTCCCTTACGCCAACACCACTGATAACTAAAATCTTATCTTTTTTATTTTCTTTAGATATCTCTTCAGCTTTTGCTAGAAGCTTTTTTCCCCACCCACTATGTTGAACTTCACCTTCTTTTTTCTCTCCGATTTTAACAGCGCCACCATATACATGAAGTTCTCTAACAATTGCAGAAGTGTTGATTATTTCTTTTCTTAAAGTTTCACTTGGAAATCTTAATCTACAATATCCAATTAACACATTTTTTTCAAAATCTTCAGCTGAAATAAAAAATTCTTCACCTTCATTTGCTTCATATTTTTGGACTTTTATTTCTATTTTTTCTGGAACTAATCCTTTTCTTGCTAAATGGCCTACTTCCCTACACCTTATACACTTACAGTTTGGTTTTAATTTATCTATTTCTTGTCTAAGATTTGTTTTATCAACTCCGGCAGCGGTTTTATAGGTTGGTATATCACGTTGTATTCGCATAACTCTGCAATAAGGTTCGATAAAAGGTTTGAATTCAGCAATTAGTTTTGCAGATTCAGTTGTTGTAATTGGATTAAATTCCCCTTTCTCAAATTTATCGAAAAGTTTTGTTCCTGGAATTACCATACAAGGATAAATTTTTATCATGTCAGGTCTAAAATTTGAATTGATAAATAATTCTTTCATCCCTTCTAAATCTTTTTTATAATCAATTCCTGGAAGGCCAGGCATATAATGAAAGTTTAATTTAAACCCTAGATTTCTAAGAGTTTTAATTGATTTTATTGAATCTTTTACTGTATGACCTCTATCAATTTCTTTTAATGCTTCTTCGTAAACACTTTGAATGCCTAATTCAATTCTTGTACACCCTAATCTAAGAAGTTCATTTCCTTCTTTTAACATCCCATAATCAGGTCTTGTCTCAACAGTTAACCCAACACATTTAATATTAGAAAGTTCATTTCTTTCTTGTTCTTCTTTTAAAGTTAAAGCAGGTTTATTTTTTAGTTTGAGTATTTTTTCTTTGATTCTTTTAGCTCTTTTTTTACTTTCTTCAGTTTCAGTCCTTACATCGAAAGGAAGTTCAAAAAATTCTTTGAATTTATCAACTAAAAAAATTTCGTTATCAAAAAATTTATCACTAAAATCATTCATTGCTTTAAATGCATTAGTTACAAATAATTCTTGATAATCTTTTGGGAAACTTGGAAAAGTTCCCCCCATAATTATTAATTCGATTTTGTCAAAGCTTTGACCAAGCACAATGTACTGTTCAAGCCTGTTGAAAACTTGAAGATATGAATCAAAATCATTTCTAATTCCCCTCATCGTTGCTGGTTCATGCCCAGTGTAACTCATAGGAACTCCTGATTCCACATTACTTGGACACATTGCACATTTGCCATGAGGACACTCAAATGGATGACTCATTATCGCAACAACAGTTACGCCACTTATGGTTCTTGTTGGCTTTGTTACAAGAGTTAAATTATCATTTTTATTTGCATGAAGAAGTATTTGGATATCTGTTGGAATCTGCTTTTGGCCATGCTTTTTACATAGTTTGATCTTATGTTTAGCTAGATCCTCTTTTGAAGGCTTATTCTCCTTTATATATTCAATCAATTCTCCATAAAACTCTTTTGACATAAAGTATAGTTTTTGTGGATTATTTATAAGTGGTTCGTTTAAATATTGTAAAAGTATAAAAATACTTGAATAACATAATTAAAAATGAGTTTAGAAAAATCAATAAGTCTAGAAGAGATTGATCAAGAATTCTATAAAAGTTTGCAAGATGAACAAATTAAAATATATATTTCTAAAATAATAATTCAAATTGAAGGATACAAAAGAAATTATTATTCAGTTGCAAAAGAAAATCCTTATTTTAAAATTGAACTTCTTAATGAAATTGGAGTTATTATTGATGATTGTATGTCGCAATGTTATAATAAAAAAGATGAAATTGAAGGATATAAAGCATTAGATTATTTTCTTACACTTGAAGAAAAAATGAAAAAAAACATAGCTAGTCAAATACCTTCAAAAACATTAATAGGTTCTGAAATATTAGAATCTGCTCAAAAAGGTATAGAATTATTCAAAAGAAGAATAGATTATTTAGAAAGCGAAATAGAAAAAAATAAACCAACCATACACTAAAAAGCATTAAAATTTATTAAAAAGATTGATTTAATCCATTAATTATTTTCATTCTTTTTTTCCATTCAAGTTCAGAAAGTTCTTTATACATTTCTTGTGTTATATTTTCAATCCCTTTATTTGATACAATAACAACATCTTTCCCACTTGAATGTTTATCAATATTAATTGCTTCATCAAGTCCTGCCATCACTAAATAAGTAGCTTTGGCTAATTCAGATTTTGCTTCTTTTGGATAAAGACTTTTATTCATGATTACATTTATCCAATCACTGGCATAATTTTCACCAGATCCCATAGCTTTGGCTGGTATATTAAATATTTTACCTGAATTTGAAACCCTATATAATTCCACATCATCATCTTTTGCGTATGCTACAAGTAAAAAAAAAGTATCATTTAAATTATAATCACCATAGCCATTTCTTGTTGAGCTACTAAAATTTAAATCTCTAATAGTGCTTGAAAATCCTTTAGTTAAATCTTCTCTAAAATCAAATTTCAAATCTTGGCTAGCACCAAGTATATTATTTTTAAATGCTTGATATTCTTCTGTTGCTGCGCCAGCCATTGCAATTGCCATATCTTCATCAGGAGTTGCAAATATTTTTGGCACATACATTTTTTTCTCTATATGTAATGTTGCTCCTGGAGTTTCAAGTGGTTCTTTGTAACTTGCTTGAATATCTGAACCTAAAACTACTGCGTTATATGGTTCTTTAACTTTCATACCGATTAGAGTTGTCATATATAATGATTAGAATAAATAATATATAAACTTTTCTATTTTGTTATTACTTAATAGTAGTTATTTGTCTGTGGCGTTTTCAAATAATTCATGCACTAGTTCAATATAAGTTGCAGAACTCCATGCTTGACTAAGACATCCTTCACTTCTTAATTCCTTCGCACTTGAAAGTTCGCTTGCTACACCCATCACGCCTTTTGCTAATATCTCTTCGGTCGATGCTTCTACTATTTTTACTATCACATTATAGAACATGTCATAGTTTACTTTCTTTAGGCTTATTGCTGCAAGGTTATTGACAAAATACCAAGAGTCACCTCTATGATAGCTTTTGTTATCCATACCTGTATAATACTCAGAGTATAAAGGACTTGATTTTTCTATTGTTGAAAAACCACCCCATGGAAGTAAAAGATTATTTATGCAATATTTGAATGCTTGTTCCCATTCCTTGCTTGATAATAGATCAGGATAGATATAATGCGCTAAAAATACGTTAGGCCGTAACGTTTTATCTGTTGAACCATCCTTTAGCATTTTTCTCTCAAAGAAATCCTGTCTCACTTTCAACCTCATATTCTTTTCAAGGTCTCTATATTTTTTCTGATCCTTATCTTCTAGATATTTCGATAGGAATCCTGCGAACGAATACATACATAACCTAAGAGATTGTATCTCGATTCTTGCACCATCTCGTTCATCGCCACCATAGTCCGTATCCATCCAAGTCTCTTTAGGCCCATTTATTGCAAGACCATCTCTTGTCCTATGAATTATAAGCTTATTCAATGATTCAGATATTTTCTCCTTGATAACTAGCATATCTTCTCTTGAAAGAACTTTTTCAAGCTCTCCTCTTTTCTGCAGAAGTTTTACAAAATCATAAATTCTTTTGAAGACCCAACCAACGCCATCAGCACTTGATAATTGACTTGGAGGATACCTGTTTGGGATTCGGCCATCCTTAAGTATTATCTTAAGCTGCCTAAATATAATCTTTTTGACTTTTTCGTATTCTTTTTCTAACATCAATGCTTTTAGACTTATGGCTTCATCCCTTGTCCAAATCTGATAGAACCAAGGGAGCCCCGCATATATCATTGGTTGTTCATTAATTTCTATTGTCAAATCATCTAAGCTTTTAAGCGCTCTTTTATAAGCCATACCTATCCTTTTGCTGACCATTATATTATTGCTTGTCAATCGTTTTATGTATTCTTTTTTCTGGTTCTTAAGATGCTCATTACTATAATACAAATAATTTGCATTGTTCATTGCAACTTCAAGATTTGTTCCTGAATAGAAAACTATCCTTCCATTATTAGATATGTGGAATCTTAATGCTTCAAACACGAATCTTTCTGATACATCCCCCCTTCTTTTATCATATTCAAAAGTTTTGTTTACCCATTTGCTAAGGTTCTCTATTTTCGCATCTGTCTTTATCACTATATATTTAGTGTATGCTTTTTCAGTTTTTGCTGCATCCTTGAATTTACTATATTCAATTATGAAAAAACCGTTCTTATCATAGAACTTATAGTCATGCCCTTCATTTGAGTAATCGTTTATCTTTCTCATATCAAGTGTTAAAAGACTATAACCTTCATAATTTTCAACCTCATATAATAATCCGTTTTCATGCATGAAGAAACGCTCCGTTGTTTCAGGCGCATATTTTTTTTCGATGCACCAGAACTTATTTATTATCTCGCTTGGAACTCTACATATGCATATGCTGTCTATCGTCTTAAAAAGTGAAGGAAGTCCATTTTCAACATCCAATATGTGAAACCCTCTATAGATTGTGTCTTTTGATTCTAGAAAGTATCCTCCTTTCTTGTTTGTCAGAAGAAAATCTGTTGATAATGTTTCTTCTCGTTGTTCTACACCACCTAATTCATAGAGAGCTTTTACCATATTATCATTTCACCTTTTTGGAGTTATTTGAGTATTATCACCAACATTTAAACTTTTTGGAGATTCAACCAAGTAAGTTTGTGCACCGATAAGTGAATCTTCAAGGTTTAGGTTTTGAAGTTCTGCACCAACACCTATAATACTATTTTCAATTATGCACCCTTTTAGCTTTACATCTTTTGCGACTGAAACATTAGGCCCTATTACAGAATTTTCCACTATTGCTCCTTTTTCTATATAGACCGGTTTTATTATCACCGAATTATTTGTTGGTGATTCCTTGCTGTATCCATTATTAAGGAGATATTCATTTGTTTGAAGCAATGTTTCTGGGACTCCGCAATCAAGCCATTTGTCAACTGCAAATGTTTTTAATTCTACACCATCTTCAACCATTAGACTCATTGCATCTGCAAGCCTATATTCTCCCTTTGTTGAAAGATTCATCTCCATCACTTTATTAAGGTATGAGAAAACTTTTTTTGAGTCTTTAAAATAATATAATCCTATTATTGCTAGATCACTTTTTGGAATCTCGGGTTTTTCTTCAATTCCTTTTATTACGTTCTTATTGACTTCTAATATACCAAAACGTCTTGGATCTTCAGTTTTGCTGCTCCAGACAATCCCTTCAGAATCACCCATATTTTCTATATCTGATTTTATATCTCTCATAAAAAGAGTATCTACAAAAACTATCAAGACATCAGAATCTATCTCACCACTTGCCATATTTATAGCGTGACCATCCCCTAAAAGTTCAGTCTGCTTAAAATATTTAGTATTATAATCATAGTTAGTACTTACAAAATCTTTTATCTGGTCTTCCATATCCCCAGTTATAAATACTATTTCTTCTACTTCCAATTCTTTTATCTTATCCAATATATGTCCAAGAACTGGTTTTCCTGCTACATGGACCAATGGTTTTGGCTTTGAATGCGTATGCGGCCTTAGCCTTGTTCCTTTTCCTGCTAAGGGAATTATTACTTTAATGTTTACCACCCCGATTGAATATATTTATAGTCTATAACAAGTTCTAAAATTGACTAATTTATAAAAGTTACTGTGTAAGTAACTTTAGACTAACTTATAGTTAGTATAAAAGTTGTCATAAACAACTTTTATACCTAGAGCCAAACAGGCTCTTTTTGTATAAAAGTTACTACAAAGTAAGTTTTATGCATGAAACATTAAAATGATTTTGATATTTAAATATGGTCTAAAACTTCATACCACGAATTAATCCTATATATATTTCCACTATTCAATTTAATGTTCCTATTCCAAGGAGTGTCAAACAACAATACTTTTCTATTGCTATTTGCACATTCATTCGCATAATCAGCAGAATCTTCAATCAACATATCTATATTTAACATATCACACATTTCTAATTTTGATTTTTTTTGGCCGCTTAAACCATAATGATTACCAAAATGGATTCCAAAGAAAGTTTCAGGAAAATGCTGTTGTATCCAATCTATTGTATGATTCTTTATATCGTGCTGTCTGGAGGTTATGATAACCAGATCATGATCTTTAGCGATTTCATTTATCGCTTCTTGTGATCCAGAAACAGGTTGAATATTCTTAAAATGATCAGAATTAAAAAAGCCATATACTTTTGGATAGCTTCTTCTCTTGTTCCTCCCCACACATGCCAAAATTGATATGAATGGAAATCTTCTTTCTTAAAATCAGTGCCATAATTTTCATTATGGTAATCCATCAAAGAAGGCAAAAAATCTGCTAATACTTCATCTAAATCTACACCGACATTCATAAATATGAGAAATTATAAATTATTTAAAAAATTAATTGATTATTTATAAGTTTCTTCAGGTGTTCCTCCATAAAGCATTTTTTCTCTTTCTTTTTTCTCTTCTTCATCCCTTTTCTTTATGGAATCATATATATCGCTTTGATCTGTCAATTCATCAATTTTATACATATCATCCCCTTTTAGCTTGTAATCGAAGGAAGACTCTTCTTCATTGCTATTATTTGCAAAGTACGCATTGTTAAGGTTTATAGTCTCTTCAAGGACAGGTCTTGCTTCCTCTTCAAAAGCTTCAATCTCTTCCATTACTGTGCTTTCTAAAACTTCGTCGGGTGCCTCATAGTCAATTTTGAACTCTGTTGAGTCCATCAAACCATCTTTTACCTTATCTTCACTTTTCTTCTTTGATTTGGTTATGACTTTCTTTTCAGAATCTTTCAATATCCCTATCAGGTCCGACATTGATGCATTGTTTTTCATACCAACCTCTAGGTCGGCTTTAAGTTCATCAAGGTCCTCATCAGAGAATCCTATACTTTTTAGCTTATCTTCTAGCTTATCAAAAGCTTGCTTGATGTTCTCTTGGATTTGATCAGCCATGAAATTGATTAGCTTAAGAAATATTTAAATCATTTCATATGAAAACTCTAATTCTTAAATCTAGAAAACGCTTGGTTCTGCGCATCAATATAATTTTCCGCTAAGATTTTCCAATCTGCTTCTTTAGATAGTTCTTTTGCTATCATCTTATGCTCAACCCTTTGAGATTTATGAAGTCTTGAGTATTCAAACAATATATCAGTGAAGCTCCTTACCACTTCTTCTTCGGTCTTGTTCAATCTCTCAAGAATAAAAATTCCCCCTGCTGCTTTTTGTTTTATATATCTTCCAAATCCGGCTAGGTCACTTGTTACTGCAGGAACTCCTAATGCCGCACTTTCTAAGGGAGTGTATCCCCAAGGTTCATAGTATGAAGGAAATATCCCAAGATGACCTGCTACCATTGTTTCATAATAAGAAAGGTTCAATAATCCATCACTGTTTGACAGATATATTGGGTAAAGTATGACTTTAACCTTGTCATCTTCTCTATTTAATAGATTGTTTTCTCTAAATCCTTTTATTATTTCATTATTATTTTCATCTATAAGCTCATGTGTAGAGAGAGGCGGGAGATCTTGAAGCTTGAAATGAAGAACATTTCTTTTCATGGTTTGATTGAATTCTTTTGATACTGATTCTGCAGCCATCACATCTTCTTCATTTATGAAAGATTCGAGAAGAGCTGATTTCATATCTTCTACTTCATCATCTATCAATTCTTTCATTTGATAGAACTTGTTTTTTGATTCCAATAAAGGTATCCTTACGTTTGATACAGCACAAGGTATGAAAAAGGTTGCAAATATCGTTTTTGAATCTTTTATCTTTTTTAGCTGATCATTAAGTTTTGATAATGATTTTGTAAATACATCTACCCCTTTATTTTTATATTCGTTTCTTCCGAATATAAAAAAGTTCAAGCTATTTTTTAGATCTACCTTATAATAAGGCATAAAATAATATGAAAAGAATTCTCTTAGGTCATCACGAGTTCTACGATGCATTATGCTTGTCTCTTCAAATGTTGGAAACTTGTTTATATCTAACCCATTCAATACTAGAACTTCTGGTTTTCTCCCAAGTAATTTTTCTGCTTCGTAACCGGTTATCTCTGAAACAGTTGTGAATATATCACAAGCTTTTGCACACGCTTTTTCTGTTGTGAACTTATCTATCACTCCTCTTTTTTTTGCTTCTTCATAAGGATTGATACTGTCTATCATACTATAGAGTGGTTCACCGCTTCCAGCAATGCTTCTTCCAAGCATTGTTGCGTGTGTTGTGAATACTGTTGGGATGTCTGGTTTTTCACGTTTTAGATAAAGCAAGGATATTCCTGCTAACCATTCATGAAAATGAGTCACTATTTTTTTAGAGGTATTTTGTGATATCTTTTCTATCAAACGTCCAACACACCACGACCAAACTAGAGGTTCAATATAATCCCAATTAGAAAAAAGAGTGTCTACTTGAAATGATTCCCAAAGTTTTGATTTTAATATATCTGCGTCGCCAACCCTATTTCTAAAATCTACAAGTATTGTTTTTGGTTCTCCTTTTATCAGCCATTTCCCATAATAGCAGTTGATACCTTCATTTGCTAGTTCATCAAATGCTTTTTTTAAGAATTCTGGTGGAGTTTCTTCTTCTAACTCGACTCTTGCTTTATCTGGATAATAAGGCCCTATCAATAAATAGTCTTTATAGGATTTTTTTATTATTTCAGCTTTTGAAGTTACAACTGTGTAGATCCCACCTACTTTATTACAGACTTCAAAACTAGATTCAATAAGGAGATCAGCTTTTGGTTTTCTCATGATATTAATAATCTTATGAGTTGAAGTCCTATAACACCTATGACTATCCCTATTCCTAGACCTATTAAAAATTCTTTTCTAGCACACATGAAATGATGCTCACAGAAATTTGCGGGGTTTGCACCATCTTGGACTTTGTTTGGATCCATATTATTTATAGGTGCAACTACGCTTGATGCTGTTCCTGCTAAACCATCTATATTTGATGGATCTAGTGGTTCTGGTGTAGAATTATCTGATTTTTCAGTAATATTAGGTTCTTCTGCAGATTCATGCTTATCTTCTATTTCGGGTTTTGATAAATCTTGACCCTGTACCTGTCCAAGTTTTGGCTCTTCCAATTTAGGCTCTTCAAGCTTTGGAGGTTCGATTGGATTTTCTTCTGGTGTTTGAATCGGTTCACTTGGTTGAGTTATTGCTGATTTCTCCTCAGGTTTTACTTCTTTTTCTGTTTCAATAGGATTATCAGTTGGAGCGGGTGGCTTATCAAGGTTTAATTCCGCGGGTGCTGGCATACTATCTTCTATTTTTTCTTTTGGAGTTTTCTCTGAAACTGGTTTATTCAATGGTTCTGATGAGATTATTTCATCTTTAGATTCTGTTGCTACTTCTTTTCTTGATGTGACAGCTTCTTCCAAAACTTTAATAGTGTCTTCTTTTGACTCGCTTGTACGTATCTTATCTGCAACATCCTTACTATTTAGAACGTGCTCTATCCAATTTGCAAAATCATTTTTTTCTGAATCTGCATATTTTGAATATTCTTCATCGTTTGCTTCTTTTAGCACTGCTATAAGATCTTCGATGTGATTTATCTGTTTATCATGGAAGATAAATTGCTCGTGTTCTTCCGTTTTTTTTAATAATTCCATATCAACCCCTCTTTATCGATGATTATTTTCCTTTTACTACATATCTTAAAACAACATAATGGTTTTTCTCTTTATGTCTTTCTGCATCCATAAGCTGTTTTGCTAGTTCTGCTTCTTCAAAGACATCATTTATCCAGTTTGCAAAATCATGCTTTTCTTCGTTTACGTGCTGGTAGAATATATCATCCGCTAATTCATCCATCATCTTTGCAAGCTCAGTTATATCTTTTACGCAGTTCCCGTCACATAAGTAGAAATATTGTTCTGGTGAAATTTTCTTACTTGCTTTTTTTACACCTGATTTTTTAGGTGCTATTTTTTTAACAGCTTTTTTAGCTGGTGATTTCTTAACAGTTTTCTTAGGTGCAGCCTTCTTTTTAGGAGCTGCTTTTTTAACTGTCTTTTTAGTTACTGATTTAATAGTTTTAGTAGAACTTGATTTAGTTTTTGTAGCCAATTCACTCACCTCTCCTTACATAATATTAATTATGATATGATAATCTAGAATTCTACAATTTAAAAAGTTTTTTATTTTCAACAAACCTTTCTAATTATCTTTTATCTCTATTTTCAAGTCTTTTTCTTTAAGCCTTAAGATTATATCATTCAAGCAGTTCATGAAAGCTATGAAGCTATCATATGGGCTGTCATATGGATTGAAATATTTATGAACGTCTCCATCTGCAAACCATTTCGTACACATATAATAGAAATGGTCACTTGTGGTGAGCTTTCTCCAGTCATCGAGAAGTTTTTTATCATTTGCTTCCTTTACTAATTTTTCTACTATGTAAAGCTCTTTTATACTTGATTGTTGCATCTTATTTCCAAGCCATGCTGAGAGGTCTCTTTCTATATCAGCCCAACTACTAAGATTATGTATATCTACAACATCATGTGCATTGAATTTTCGTGCTGCTTCAGTTGGAGTTACAAATCCATTGTCTGGGTGTTTTAAAAATTCATTTGGAAGGTGTCTTAAAAATTCAAAAATTCCTGTGTCTTCCCATTGATGCTCCCCGAATGTTTCATAGTCCATGAAAAGATTTATTATCTCCCCACTCCCATTTACAGCGTTTGCCCATTGAGTAAATTTTTCTACTGTCAACGGCCATTCTGCCCAGCCTTTATTACTAAACCGGAATGCGATATCATCACTAAGCCTATAATTTTTCATCAAAAGTTTTATCTTGTCTGTCGTGTATGGCCTATATACAAAGTTTGGACTTCTCCATCCAAGCGCATTATCAAGCCCTTCGCTAATTATTGCTTTATAACCCATACCTTCAATGAATTTTGCTATCTCATTATTGTATATTAATTCAGTGTTCCTAAAAACTGTTGGAGTAACATTAAATAATCTTTTCACAAGTTTCTTATGCTTCTCAACCTGTTCTATGAATTCTTCCTTACTGTATAAGTATGCAAGACTATGATAATATGTTTCACTTAGTATCTCAACCCTTCCTGTTTTTACAAGCTCCTTGAATGATTCAAGAACATCAGGTGCATATTCTTCAAACTGTTCAAGCGCTACACCACTTATACTATAGGATATTTTAAAATCTGGATGTCTTTTCAATAGTTCAAGCATCACCAGGTTTGTTGGTAGATAACATTTTCTTGCAACCTTTAAACATATCTCCCTATTTTTTTCCTCATCAAAATAATTATGATTATTACCTATATCAAAAACACTATATTGCCTTAACCTATATGGTTGATGTACTTGAAAATAAAAACATATATCTACCATGTTTGCACCTCACAAACTTGGAAGATACTGAATTTTTCTTGAAAAATTATTATATCTACTATTGTAATCTCCCCCTTTTACCCGCAAAAATTCATTGCTTTATTGTATATATCTATTGTTTTTCTTGCTGGCTCATCAAGATTAAATTTCTTGCTTTCAGCAAAACTATTTTCTGTTAAATCTTCCATCAATGCTGGATATTTTAGTGCGGCAATAATCTTATTTGCCATAGAATTTGTATCCCAAAAATCAGTTTTTAATGCGTTGGTTACAACTTCACTAACGCCTGATTGATTAGATAAAAGAGTAGGAGTATTATTTTTCATGCTTTCAAGTGCGACTAAACCAAATGGCTCACTTACACTTGGCATAACGTAAAGATCTGCCATCTGAAATGCTTTATGAACATCGGCCCCTTTTAGAAATCCCGAAAATAACATGTCATTTGAAAGTCCAAGGTGAGCTGCTTTCTCGATCATTCTTGGCAACATATCTCCACTTCCTGCAACTACAAATTTTGCGTCAGGTACATGGTCTTTCACTTTTCTTGCTGCATCAACAAAATAGTCTGGACCTTTTTGCAAGGTTACTCTTCCTAAAAACAATACTACTTTTTCACCATTTTTGAAAGGACTTTCATCCTTATAATTCAAATTATAATGAGGATTATCTTCATCTATTCCCCAATGTACAACATCTATTTTTTCTGAAGGTATATTATAAGCTTTCATCACATTATTTTTTGTGAAATTACTGTTTGCAATTACGATATCTGCTGCCATCAATCCTTCATATTCCCTATGACTGATAAAATCGTTAGGGTTCCCCCCAGTCCTATCAAATTCTGTTGCATGTATATGAGCAACAAGAGGTTTTCCACTTATGCTTTTCGCGATGATTCCTGCTTTGTATGTCATCCAATCATGTACATGAATCACATCATAGTCTTCTTCAGTCGCTATTATTTTTGCAGCTTCACTGTATCTTTCTATCTCATTGAAGATATCTTTTCCATACACATCTTTTTGACCCGTCTTAGCATAAAGAATAGTGTTTTTTGCTTCGCTATATTGATCAGTTGTTTGATAAGGTGTAAGAATACTGTTTATTTTTTTGACAGTAAAATTTTTTGCAAGTCTGTTTGTTCCTATAAGGTTTACATGCTCATCAGCATGGTTTTCTGGAACATATGGCATAACAAAAGTTATGTCTATATCTCTGTTAGAAAGCCCTTTGGCTAAATCTTTACATGCGGTTCCAAGTCCTCCGCTTTTAATCGGCGGGAATTCCCATCCAAACATCAATACTTTCATTCTGTAATTTGAATGAGGAGTTATTCATTATATAAACTTTTATTACTATATTAGAATAGTTAAAATTAAAATTTACGAGAATAAAAATATGTTTAATCCAATTTTATGGCATAAATTGGCCATAAAATAAAAATATTTCATTTTTTTTGGACAATTCATGCCATTTTAGATAGTTTTTTAAATAAATATAATATTTTTCAATAAAAGGGGTTGAACATGAAATTTGATGATTCTGAAAAATTAATAGTGAAAGAGATTATCAAAGATCCGAGAATAAGTGATAATCAGATTGCTATAAAAACAGGCATTCCCGTAAAAACTGTTAACAGGAAAAGAAAAGCATTGGAAGAAAAAGAAGTTATCAATTACTATGCTCAAGTAGACCATGAGAAAGGCGGTTCTGAAATATTCAAATCAAAACGTATGTATATTGTTCTTTTCAAATATGGTGTGAGTCGAGAGATGTTCACAAAAAAGTTTCCAGATATGACAAATACTCATTGGGAGTCTAAGCATGTTAAAGAGATGATTCTTGGAGAGTATAATGGGAGAGTCGCTATTTTTATGATGATTGAAAGCGGTAATGAGAATGACATAATAGAAATATTCAATGTGGAAATAATGGGTAAATTTAGAACTTATTTTGGTCATGATGCAGTGCATGATACTCTTGTTTTCCCAATAAATAATTGCCTTAAACTCCATCATAATTATATCCCTACATTAAACATGAAGCAAGGTAAGATGAAACAAGATTACCCAGATTCTAACATATTTGTATAAACTATCAAAATAAACCCAAATATTTTAAATAAAAGATTTTTAGATTCCAATATGGGTGAAGATATTATTGTCAAAACTATTTTTTATGAATTTAGAGTTTATGGAGTAGTTCAAGGAGTTGGTTTTAGACCATTTATCTATAAGCTTGCAAAAGATAATAATCTTAATGGAAATGTTAGAAACGAAGGAGGTTATGTAAGGATAATTGTCAACGATAAAGATTTTGATAAGAAAATTCAAAAAAATCCTCCACCGCTAAGTGATATTGAAAGGATTGAAAAATATGATACAAAAGAAGTCCATAATAGTTTTGTAATTCTTGAAAGCAAAGATCTCCATGAAAGCTTCAAGATGCCAAGCGACATTTTTATGTGTGAAGATTGCTTACGCGAACTGAATGATCCAACTGACCGACGTTTTGGATATTATTTTGTAACCTGCACAAATTGCGGCCCTCGTTTTAGCATGATAAAAGATTCTCCCTATGACCGGGAAAATACGAGTATGGATGAGTTTAGGATGTGCAAGGAATGCGAGATTGAATATACAGATCCTAATAATAGACGTTATCATGCGCAGACAACTGCATGCAAGAATTGTGGTCCTAGATTGAAATTTGTAAATGATAATAAGAATCTTGTCATAAATGAGGATAAAGCTATAGCTTACACCATAGAAAAATTAAAGCAAGAAAAACTTGTGAGCGTTAAAGGTGTTGGAGGATTCCATATAGTCTGCAAGATAAAAGGAGTTAAAAGACTAAGAGAATTTACAGGAAGAAGTGAAAAGCCTTTTGCATTGATGGCAAAAAATATTGAACAGATAAAAAAATATTGCCAAGTCTCAAAAAAGGAAGAAGAGCTTCTTAAAAGCAAAGAGAGACCCATAGTGCTTCTTGAGAAAAAAAATAAGCTATTAGATGATGTTAGTGAACTTTCAACACTTGGTTTCATGCTTCCTTACACTGCTCTTCATTACTTGTTACTAGATAAATTTGATGAACCTTTAATATTTACTAGTAATAATCTGCCTGATGAGCCTATCGAAGCTGATTTTGGCCTTACTCATTACATCTTGGATCATGATAGGAAGATACTGAATAAAGTTGATGATTCAATTATTAAGGTTATAGATGAGAAACCTTTATTTCTTAGACGTGCTAGAGGTTATACGCCAACAATTATCGATGTTGATGGGCCAGATCAGATATGTCTTGGTGCTGAGATGAACAGCAGTTTTGTTATTGTAAAAGATAAAAAAGCATATGTTAGTCAGTACCTTGGCAATACTGCTAATGAGTTTGCTTTTGATAATTATAGGTTTGAGCTTCATAAATGGCTTGCTTGGCTTCGCCCAGATATCAAAAAAGTTATGTGTGATGAGCATCCAAACTATAACACTAGCAAGTATGCTAAAGAATTAGCCAGTAGATTTGAAGTTCCTTTAGTGAAAGTTCAACATCACACATCCCACCTTAATAGTATTCGGATCAAACAAGGATTTGATAAGTTTATAGGTATAAGTTTTGATGGAACTGGTTATGGTGATGAAAAAACAATTTATGGTGGTGAAATATTTTTTTATGATGGAAAATATAAAAGGATCGGTAGTGTTGAAAGACAAAAGCTTATTGGAGGAGATAGTGGAACAAAAACCCCTAGAAAAATACTTTTTGGAATACTGAGGAAATTTATGAAGCTTGACGAGATTAAAAAGCTTGATATGTTTGATGATGCTGAAATAAAATTGATCGATCAGCAGATTAAATCCGGATTTAACTTATTTGATACGACTAGTGTTGGTAGAATGCTTGACGCAGCTACCGCACTTATTGGTAGATGTAATAATGGCAACACTTATGATGGGAGGTGTGCTATGCTTCTTGAATCTCGCGCTAAAAATAATCCTTTGAAACTTAATCCTTTGATAGAGGAAAAAAGAGGTTTATTAAAACTAAGCACTACCCACTTATTTAAGTTTTTGATTGATAATCTTGATAAAGATAAGCAAGTCTTGGCGTCAACTGTTCTTCATTACATCGCTGATGGTTTTATTGAAATAATTGAAAAGATTAATAAGGATAATCTTCCGGTAGTGTTTAGTGGAGGAGTCTCATACAATAAGATAATCGCTAAAAAGTTCTTTGACAAAGGATACATCACAAATCATGTTCTTCCTTGTGGTGATTGTAATATCAGCTTTGGACAAATACAATTAAACTAGCATATCCTTGGGACAATGTTCCCTGTTGGAATTCTTAATACTTTTCTTCCTATTTTTGTCTTTATTATTACCCTATTTTTTTCGGTTTTAGAAATAGTACCCATAACTGATACTGTTTGGTTAAACTTTTTCAATTCATCCAATGTTTTCTCTTCGTCATCTTTTGAAACTATAACAATCATTGTTCCTTCATTTGCAAGCTCGTAAATATTGACTCCTAGAATCTCACACATCTTTTTCACTTTCTTATCAATTGGAATTTTTTCTTCAATCAGTTCCATTCCAATATTTATTTTTTCTGATATTTCGTTTAACACTGCAGCGATGCCACCTCTTGTTGCATCTTTTGCAAGCTTAACATAATTTCTTATTGAATCCACTTCTTCAACTAATTGTTTACTATCAGTTTCTATATCCGTTTCGAAATCATAACGAGATGCTAAAAGTGCTACTCCATGGTTTCCAATATTTCGTGAAACTATCACTGAATCTCCTTCAACAATTTCTTTATTGAAAGGTTTTCCAATCCCTATCCCTGAAGTGTTTATTATTATTCCTTTAAGGCTTCCTTTCTCAACAACTTTTGTGTCCCCTGTAACTATCGGAATATTATATTTTAATGATTCTTTCTTTAGTGAATCAATTATTTTACTCAAGTGTTCAAAACCTTCTTCTATAACAAAGCTTAAGCTTACACCTAAAGGTTTTCCTCCACTCATCAAAATATCATTTACTGTTCCGCAAAAAGCTATCTTTCCAATATCCCCTCCATTGAAAAATATAGGATCTACTGTATATGAATCACTTGTAAAAAAAAGATTATCACTTCCAATATTTATGTGAGCGCTATCACCACCAAGAACCCAATCCGACTTTATATTTATCTTATCAATTATTTTCATGACTAGTTCATTCATCTCTTCGCCACCGGCGCCTTGTGATAAGTGTATTTTTTCCATCTAATTATTAAAAAACTAAGGAGATTTAAAACTCTTACTAAAATCATTCAAATTTTATATCAAACTTGCTGAGCAATCCAACTGCTTCAGGAATCGAAAAAATCGTTTTTTTGATGAAGTTCTGATTAGGATCAATATTATAATTTTTAGCGTTCTTGAATGAAGCAAAGGATAGATTGCAATTTGAGATTATAGTTCCTTTCAGATTAGAATTTTCAAAACTGGACTTGGTCAGATTAGTCTTGTTGAATTCGCAATCCATTACTTGACTATCCTTGAAAAGCGTATTTTTCAGATCCAGATCAGAGAAATAAGACATTGAAATAAGACAATTCTCAAAACTAAAGCTAAGAAAAAGCCTATTGCACTCAGCAAAGTTTAACCCTAATAATTTGCAGTTATTGAAAGAGCAATCTTGAATCTTGGTGTTCTTTAGAATTGCATTTGAAAGATTACAATCTTCAAAAACACAATCCAAAAAATATGAATTCTTCAATGATTTGTTCGAAAAATTTTCTGACTTGAAAACCTTAGATTCAAATCTTTTATTCTCAAACTCCATCAATATCTAATTTCATGTAAGATTTATATTATTTACTAATATTTAATGAATTTTTAAAAAAAAAATTAATTCCTGTTCGCATGATATATTTGACATGCTCCTTCTTCACTTACCATGCATGCTCCTCTTGGATTTTTTGGTGTGCAAACTTTTCCAAACAATTGACATTCGCTTGGTCTTATCTGCCCTATTATGACTTCTGCACATCTGCACCCAGGTAATTCTTTTGTAATAGTTTTTCCTAATATATCTTTATATTTTATTTTTGCGTTAAGATTATCATCTTTTGGTTCAAGTCCAGAACTTGGTATTGTTCCAAGACCTCTCCAATCTGAATCCACAACTTTAAAATTTTCATTAATAATTTTTTGTGCCTTTCCATTTCCAGTTTTAGTTACGACACCTTTGTAATTATTAACTATCTCTTTTTTTCCTTCAACCAATTGATCTAGAATAATTTTTATTGATTCAAGAATGTTTTCTGGTTCAAAACCCGTGATCACTTGTGGAACATTTAGGTCTGGAAATTCTTGTTCTCCGATTATAACAGCTACATGTCCAGGCAATATAAGCGCATCAATATTTACTCGTTTATCAGTTGATAATGCGAGTAAACCTGGAGGTATAAGTTTATGCGCACTATATACAGCTATATCATTTTCTAGTAATTTGGCAGTCATGGGCGTTGTTGTCTCGAATCCGATTCCAAAAAATACACGATTTTTATCATCTAAAACTTCAGTTGCGCTATAGACTGCTTTGATATCTGCACCGTTCTCTCTTGCTTCTTCCAAACTCATTTTTGTTCCTGGAACTCTTATCATATCTGCATAAGTTGCAACAGGAACACCATTTAACGCTAAATTTATCATTTCATCTATTTCTTTTTGAGTTGTTACACAAACAGGACATCCTGGTCCAGAAATCAAATTAATATTTTTTGGCATCGCGTCCCGAATACCATTTCGAATAATTGAATTAGTATGTCCACCACACACTTCCATTATATTAACAGAACCAAGTTTAGTTGCTAACTCATTTATTTTTTTTAATGACATCTTCAAATTCTTGCAGTGTTTCAAGTGTTTTCACTGCTTCATCTTTATTGATTGTTTGAATTGCAAAACCTGCATGAATAAGAATATAATCGCCCATTTTTACTTCGACAAGACTTATATTTATTGTTTTGATGATTCCACCATAATCTACTTTGGCATCATCACCATTTATCTCTAGAATCTTTGCAGGTATTGCTAAACACATAAACAAAAAAAATAGAAGACTTATTTTTAAGCTTTATCTAAAAAAATACCATAGAAATATTTATATACGTCTAAATCTCAATTTTACATATTTTCAAATTATTTTAATTGAGAAAAAAAACAAGGTGATAATTAATATGAAAAAAATGATTATGATTTCAATACTGCTTATTTTTTTAACAGGATTAGTAAATGCAGATTGTGAAGTAAGAAGAGAAAATTACCAAGACCCACTAGACGGACATGGCCAGATATATGTTTCTATACCAGAAAATCAAGAAGGTTCTACCTTTTATGATAGGTGCGTTGATGATAATACTTTTATAATGTATTCATGTGATCCATTTAGTGATGGAAATTATGAAACACATGATTTTTCAGGTGAAACTTATTATTCTAAAACAGTTGTATGTCCAAAAGGAGATATTTTTAATGGGCAATGTGATAGTGAAACTGATAGATGTGTTGCAAAAAAAGAATGTACAACACCTGGTGAATTAAAATGTGAGGCTAATATGGTTCTTACTTGTTTTTCACAATTTGATAATTTTTATGGTGATACTGGTTATTCTTGGACAGGAAATGCAGCAGCAGGAGGCGAAAAATGTGATTTTAGCTGCAGCGAAACAACTAATGAGTGTATTCCAGACAATAATAAGGAACAATGCTTAGAAAATAGTCATCTTTATTGGGATGCAACATTAAATAAATGTGTCAAAGCAGATGTTAGTAGTCATTATATTCAATATTATAATGTTGGATGCAAAGAAGAAGGGAAAATTACTAAGGGATTTAATGAAGAAGAACCACAAGTCATGATAACAAAAACAGACACTTGCAGTGGAAATACTTTAACTGATTACTCTTGTACAGGACGTTATATAGCTTCAAAAGAGAAAGTATGTGAAAATGGTTGCGAGAATGGAGCTTGTAATGGAGAAGTAAGTTCTAGTCAAGAAATAATCACTGTAACTATTGGTGAGGATTTTATTATAGATATCGGACAGACATTTAAGATATTATCAGTTGATGGCAATGAAGTGTCAATACAATTGTTTAGCGGAGAAGTCAATGCTGAACAAACCACCACTACAACAGGTACAACTTCAACTACGTGCAGTTCTATAACCAGTGAATCAACATGCAAATCAACAAGTGGTTGCAAACCTGATTATAAAGGTTGGATTTGGAAAAGATTTGACAAATGTGTCAATGCGTGAGGTGTAAATATGAAAAATAAGATCATATTTTTTACCATAAGTATTTTTTTAGTCTATAGTGCTTTTGGTGCATTGTATGCAGGAAACACTGAAGATAGAGATTGTACTGATCTTGGTTTTAATGAATGCGATACTTCGAATGAATGCCATTTGACAGGGTACTGGTTTTGGAAAAAATGTGTAAACACACCTGATGAAGATGCATCTAGTGAAGAAAATACAGAAACAGATAATCAAAATATGCAAAACCAAGCCTCAACAGAAGATGATAATGATGATGGAGACAATGATGAGAATAATGAAGAAACAGGAAACCAGAACTCAGCAAATAATGAAAATCAAGAAACTTCAAAGGAATTTTGTGATGATACCATAATTGATTTTAATATTGGTGAAGAATGCGTAACTGATGAGATTTGCGGTTTTGAAAAATATTGCGAAAACTGCATCTGTAAAAATAGTGAAGAAATTAATAATGAAGAAGGTCTTAGTATAAAAATTGTTGAAGTTATCGGTGACCAAATAAAATTAAGAATTGAAAGCAATTAAGCTTTCAATATTATTTTCTTACTTTTTCTTGAAGAAATATATTCCTAAAACTATTGCAGCAATTATTATTAATGCAACAATTATATTAGTAGTGTTTCCCTTATTTCCTTCTTGAATCGAAAAATTTGTTGTCTTGTCAAACACTAAAACCTCATCGCTTGCAACTGCCCTTATTTCAAGATCTAAAAGATAGTCTTTTGGTGTTGCATCATCATCGATTGTAAATTTTAGGCTTGCTTGTCCGACTTCTCCACTTTTGATTGTTCCTATAAAACTTGATTTTTCATCAAACTCGATTGGCAATCCAACGCTTTGAAATGCTCTTAATGAAACTGATTCAGCATCTTCACCACCAACATTCTTGATAGACACTATCATTGAAACTAAATCTCCTTGTTTCAAGATTTCCTTATCATATTCAACTGATTCAATATCAAAAATAGGTGTTGCTTTAACTGGAAGCCTCAAGTCTAATTCTTTTGTGACATATTCATCTTCCTTGTCTTCCTTATATTTTAAGATCAGTTTACCTGTATAAACACCTTCAGCAACTGATTTGTCTATATCGATATGAAAAGTTGCATCTTGTGAATCTTCAGCATCAATGCTAGCTATAGTATCTTGATCGCTAAAACTGCTTGAACTTTCCATACCTTCAGGTAATATTATTTGAGCACTTACAAGTTTTGCTTTTGATTCACCAACGTTTTGGATATTTACAGTTATTTCAGCATCATCAATGTCAGCAATTAAGTTTAGAGGACTACTTTCAACACTTCCAATTACTAGGTTTGCTTTGTCATCTTCTACAGTTACATCGAACTCTTTTTCACCATAAATCATTCCATCTGTAGTGTGCTTAAGTTTTAGTGTGTTAATACCTTCTATCGCGTTTTCATCAACCCTTACTTTATAGGTAAATATATAATCCTTGTTTGTTCCAAGTATCCCAATACTTTCAATTTTTCCGTTCTCAACAGTGAAAGGATAATTATCTATGAATTCTATTTCTACATCGCTAGCATCTTCACTACCAATATTATCCACTTTTATGTAAAGGTCAAAATAATCTCCACTACTTATTGTTAATGGGTCTGTTTTTGATATGCTTAATTTTATTATTGGCGTGTCTGCCGCCATTACAAACACTGATGATAATAACAATAACATCATCAATATTACTCCTTGTTTCATTTTTTACTACCTCGTTTAGTTTTCTTTTTATTTTTTATAAATTTCTTAGCGTAATCTCTTATTCTATATTTTTCACCTATCAATAATGTTGCAGGTACAAATGTTAATGCCGCAACCATTGAAAATAATACACCATAAGTCATCATTGTTCCAATATCTGACATCATTGTTAATTCTCCAAGACTCATAGCTCTAAAACCAATTAATGCTGCGATTGTGGTTGTACTCATTGGAACTATAACGTTTGAAAGTGTGTATGCCATTGCTTCTTCAGGATTCTTGTCTTTCATCTCGTATCTGAAACGATATACTACTTGGATTCCAAAGTCTATCCCAATCCCCATTATCATACTTGATACTCCTGTCATCACACTTGTTATTGGCATATCTATCAATCCTAAAAATCCCATACTCCATATATTTGCAAATATTATTGTTGTAAGTGGCGTCAACCCATATTTTAGACTTCTAAATATGAATAGTATAACTATAAATATTCCTAGTAACGCTAAATTACCAGTTTTTCCCATGTCTGATTGAAATAGGCCTTCCATCACCACATCTTGAATGACTTGTCCTGACATAAAAAGTTCTACTTTGCTTGGTTTTGGTGTTGTCTCAATTATTTCTCTCAATTCCCTTTCAAGCTCATGTGCATCAACGTCTCCTTCAAGACTTATTCTTAATAATGCACTGTTATAATCATCACTTATTACATATCCTGTCAATCCAGCACTTAATTTTTTTATTTCTCTATCACTTTGAGGAATCGTGTTGTTGTTCATTGAACTAATCAGGGTTGCTGGCGAATCAACACTTCTCACATCTTCAAGGAGTTCTATTTTTTTCCCGACAAGATCTAAATAATTTATGATTTCATAACTTCTTATATCCCTTGGTTGTGTGCTTGTCATAACTGAGGGTTCAAGTTTTATCAAGATTTGGACTGTTTCTGTTCCTGCAAATTGGTTGTTTATGTATTCAAACTAATCAATGATAGCGTTTCCACTGGGAAGCATATCACTATTATCTTGATTCTCAAAACGCATATTTCCAAATTGTGCAAGCATAAAAATTGTAAATAATACGACACCTAACACTATTAAAAAAGGGTGTCTTGATACAAAATTTGAATATTTTTTTATTATGTTCATTTTTTTGAACCTATTTTCATTCTTCTTTTATGAAGTGATTTTTCCCATCTTGCAAGGTTTTTTCGTTCAAAATTTTCTTCAAAAACTATTAATGCAGGATTAACGACTAATGCTGCAAGAAGCGAATAGAATATTCCTAGAGCTAGACTTTGACCTAAATGTTGCATCATTGGCATTATTGAAAAAGTCAATGCCATAAATCCAACTATTGTTGTCATTCCTGATCCTGAAATACTTCCTCCAACTTCATTAACTGTTATATTTAGTGCTTCTGAAGATTTATGGTTTAATCTTTCTTCATTATATCTGCTTACTACAAAGACTCCATATTCTACTCCAAGGCCAAGTATCATTGCGCCAACTCCGACTGTTGCAACACTTATTGGTATATCTAGCCATCCTAGTGTTCCTAGTGTCCATGTTAAACCAAGAGTTAGGGGGATAAAAATAAGTAATCCCTTGGTTAAACTTCTTTGAAGTGTTATTAGTAACAATAGTATTATGAATGCTGCCAAGGAAGTTGTAAATATCGCGTCTTTTTGCATTAATGTAAGTATTAGATTTGTTATGAAAGGTGTTCCAGTGACTGTTACGTCTACACCTGGTGGAATGAATGTTTCTTCTTTATTATCTTCAAGCTCATCGATCATTTTTCGAATTTTTTGTTGGTCTGTTCCGATACTTGCACTTATCACCATCAAAGTTGAAGTATAATCTTTGTTGAAGAATGTTTGACTTGCTGGCTTTGCTTGAATTATCCCTTTTGTCTGTTCAAGAGAGATAATATAAGGTTGATCATAGAAGAATTGTGCTACGCTTGACACGCTGTCAACTGCGCTGTTATCATTCAATACACTTTCTAAAAGCATTATTGATTGTATTACATAAGGATCTCGGATATCATATATTCTATCCTTAGCATTGTAATCAGGATCAAGTCTTAATGTGACTAATACTGAATCTCCAACACCATAAAGATTATTTATTTCATCTTGTATCTTGAAAACTTCTAAATCTTGAGGGAATTCATTAGTTATATCTGATTCCATATAAATTTTTGATACTCCAACAAGCATTAGTAAAGTAAATAAAATTGTAAAAATAATTATTCTTCCAGGATACTTGTATTGAACATCAGCTAACTTATCATAAATTTTCATTTAAGTTCCCTCTTAATTTATCAAGAAGTAAAAGTAATGTTTCTTTTTCTTCTTTAGTAAAATTTCTAAATATATTTTTTGCTGTTTTCAAAGCACTTGGAAACATTTCTTCAATTTTTTTTTCACCAATTTTTGTTAGAATTATATTATTGACTTTTTTATTATTAGGATCTGGAACTCTTTCTATCAAATCTTGTTTTTCCATTCTATCAATTAAAGTTGACATATTTGCTTTTGAACTGTTTAATTTTTTTGAAAGGTCTGCTTGTGTGAATTTTTCATCATCCATCTTTAAAACCCAAAGAACATTCATTTGAGGTTCAGTAACACCAAATTTGTTTTCTTTTTTATTCTTCAATTCCATCAATAAATCAACATCTCTTTTCAATAATTTGAATAATTTTATTTCTATAGGTAGTTCTTTATTTTTTAGAATTGATTGGATTAGATTCTCCCCATCATTTTTTCCACAATTGCATTTGAAAAATTTCTTCAACATAAATAGTTAGTATACGAACCATCTTTATAAATCTTTTGTTTGGTTAACATACGAACAATATTTTTTAAATTGAAAATCGATAAGAAAAATAATCTATTAAACATTTTATTTAAATATTCTAATTCCCTAATATGATATATGGAAACAATTAAACACAAAGGGAAAATACACATACACCCAGGTTTTGAAACATTCATCCTAGCTAGCATAAGCATAATAATTTTTTTAAGTATTGAATTAATTAGTAGAATACGAGATTGGTATAGGATATTTCCTTATATTGATATATTCACCCATCTTTTAGCAGGAATCTCTCTTTTCTTTGTTGCTTTCTGGATTGGAACCGTGCTAAAAGATAAGCATAAGCATAAACTCGCATTCTTCTTTGTTGTTGCAAGTAGCATTATCTGGGAGATAATGGAAACTTTAGAAGAAATGATTGTTCCAAACCCACCACATCTTAAAGACATATTTTTTTGGGATGGATTCTTTGATATAATCTTTGCAATAATTGGAGGTTTTATCGCATTTAGTTTTATACTGAACTACATGAAAACCTTTAGAAAATTGATATGGAAAAGTTAACATTTATTAATTAGTGATTTATATTAATTATTACAATGCATGAACAAATATTCGCTAAACAGATTATTGACGAAGCGTCAAAACATGGAAAAGTTGAAGGAATCACCGTAAGTGTTGGAGACTTAGCGCACGTCCCAGCAGATGATATGAGAAATATTCTTGTATCCATGACCGATTGGAATATAAGCATCCTTAATTATAAAGCCACTGTTGAGTGTGATTGTGGTGAGATCGGCGAACCTAAAATTGTTGAGAAAGGTCATGATCATAATGTTTTCAAATGTAGATCATGTGGAAAACTTATGCCAAAGATTCTTAGCGGTGAAGAAATTGCACTTGTTGATATAACCTTGAAAGATGAGTAAAACTCAGAAGATATTCTGCTTTGGGAATCCTTACATCAAGGAAGATTCTCTTGCGATAGAACTTGCAGATGAGCTTAAGATTAAGGGTTTTGAATTTGTAAAAGCCTATAGTCCTGATTTCTTGATGGATTATTCTGGAGATCTATTCATATTGGATGTTGCTAAAGGAATCAGTAAGGTTGAAGTGGTTGAAGATACAAGTTTTCTTTCTTCTAATGAAATGCTATCCCTTCATGATTTTGACCTTCAATTCTTCTTAAAACTTCTTGATGAGCTTGGAAATCTTGGAAAAGTAAAGATCTTTGCCATACCCCTAGATTATGACAAAGAAAAAGCGAAATTTGAACTTAAGAAACTGATAAGTTAATCATTTATGGATAAAATCCTGTTTTGATATATGAGAACCTAAAAATATCAATATTGTGAATCCGATTATTATAGAAAAGTATCTTACAGGTATTGTTGGTGCCCAAATCGTTGCAAAAATCCAAGTTACAAAAACTGCAATAAAAGTAAATATATGATATATTGCTTGGTGATTCAATCTCCTATGCTGAGTATGAGCAGCAAAATGAACATCTTTTGCTATCTGGTCCTCGAAATGCTCATGCTGAGGATGCCTTTTATGCAATTTTTTCTTTTTATCCTTTTTGAACATAAAAGTTTTAAGGATTTACCTTTTTAAAAATGTTTTGAAAAAGTTTATTAATACTTATTATTGAGTCCTTATATTATGATAATAACTATTAGTGGTAAAGCTGGAAGCGGAAAAAGCACTATAGCAAAAGAAGTCGCTAAAAAACTTGGATACACACACCATTCAATGGGTGATCTTCAAAGAGAACTTGCAAAAGAACTTGGTGTAACTATTGAAAAACTTGGTGAACTAGAGAAAGAAGATAGAAAATATGATGATATGATCGATGATAAGCAAAAACAAATCGGCAAAAGGGATAATGCTGTTGTTGATAGCCGTCTTGGTGCTCTTTTCATACCTCCTGCGTTCAAGGTTTTCTTGGAAGTTGACATCAATGAAGCAGTTAAGCGAAGGATAAGCCAGGAAAAAAGAGATGAGGAAGAGTTTGAAAGCGAAGAAGAAGCCAAAAAAAGCATGATAAATAGAGAAAAAGTGAATCGAACAAGATTCCTAGATCTTTATGGATTTGATTTTCTTGATATGAAAAAATATAATCTTGTTATTGATACCACAAATCTTGATATTAACCAAATCATAGAAAAAATATTGGATAAAATTAAAGATATTCTATCTTAGTGAATTTTCCATCTTTGATATATCTTTTTGCTTCTACAAACTTGAGAGTTTCTTCTTCTTTTAGAAGTTCACTTGTAAACATCTCAAAATCAGGATACCGTTTATAGTTCTTTGCTTGTTCCAATGTCAAAAAAATATTTTTCCCTTCTCTTGTCAACTCGATAAGTTCGCCGATGAGTTTTGTTGCAATATAGAAGAACCCAACCATCTGATGACTCACTTCATTTGTATTTTCATCAATAGTAATATAATTTGTTATAAGCTTAAGCTTCAATTCTCCTTTAAGACCTGTTTCTTCTAAGAACTCTATTTCTGCCTGTTCCACTGTTGAGTTTCCAACATCTATCTTTCCCCCTGGAAGACCTAATGTATCAATAAAAGGTTGTTTTTTTCTTAGATTAAAAAGACATTTCCCTTTATCATCTACACCCATAACAAATGAGCAAACAATAGGTTTTTTCTTATTCTCTATCTTTTCCCCATCAAGATGACTTATATGATGCATCCCTGAACTTGTAAGCTCATAATATTCTCCAACCTTTTTTATATAATCTTTACCGATTATTTTTTTAAGATGATAATCAAACTTATTGCTTGGCACATCCTTATTCCAAATCTCATTATATCTTAATTTATTATTATACATAAATTTTTTTAGGATATCCTTTTCGATATTATTCTCTTTCATTTTCACCACATTTAGCATCTATACTATTTAAATAGATTTCTTTGAATTTTTTTCTTTCGTAATCATCAAGCCATTTATTCCATGTCCATGGATCAAGCTCATTATCTGTAGTGAAATATTTAGGCACTCTTAAAAGCTTACTTTTAGCACCCCTATCCCAATATAATTCTTTGTGGAAAGCTTCATATTCTAGACCAGACATGCACCCATTACCATCAGTATCAGCATACATCTCTTGAACCATTTTAGCTCTTTCAATAACAGTATTCATCTTGTAGGTATGATATCCATTCAAAGCAGTCCATCCTATTATACCAAAACATATTGCTCTTATACTAAAATGAGCTAATTCTTCTTTTAATCCCATATGAAAGAAATAATCACCATTTATATTTAAATTGAAATCTCAAAAAAAATTGAGATAAAAATATTATAAATCAAATTACAAGTACCACAACATTTATAAATAAAACATTTATCCATTTCCTTATACTTATTCTCAAAAACTAGATACGTCCTAGTTTTAAGAGGATAGATAAGACCGAGGAGGGTTTTATGATGGTTAAAACACATGATTTTATAGAAGTGAACTATACAGGAAAAATAAAAGATAATGAAGCAGTCTTTGATACGACTGATGAAAAGATTGCAAAAGATAGTGGAATCTATAATCCTAAAATGGGCTATAAGTCTGTAATTATATGCGTTGGAGAAAGACAACTAATAAAGGGTCTTGATGATCAGATTATTGGAAAAGAAGTGAGTAAAAAATATTCATTTGAGGTTGAAGCAAAAGATGCTTTTGGTAAAAAAGATGCTAAGCTCATAAAGCTTGTGCCTACAAACATATTTAAGCAGCAAAATATTAATCATTTTGTTGGTTTAGAAGTTCAAATTGATGGCCAATATGGAATAATAAGAAGTATCAATGGAGGAAGAACACTTGTCGACTTCAATCACCCTCTTGCAAGTAAAGATGTTTCATATGATATTGAAATCATTAGAAAAGTTGATGATGCTAAAGAACAGCTCGATTCTCTTTTAGAACTGACTCTTAATCTTGGAAAAGCAGAAACTGAACTAAAAGAAGATGAAGCAGTTATCAAGAGCAAGATTCCTGAACCGTTTCAGGAAGTCATAACTAAAAAAATATTAGAAGTTGTTCCAAAGATAAAAAAGGTGAGCTACAAGTAAGATTTAAATACTAGTGTTTCCCGAGTATAAGTTAGTATACTCAGGTGAGGTGTCATATATGGATAGTTTTATTAATAATGCTAAGGCCAAAGCAAAGGAAACAGAAGTGGATTCAAATAAACCAAAGAATGTTCTTGATGAAGAGCTAGAAGAGCTCTTAAAAAAACACAAAGCTATGATCAAAGTTGTTGGTTGTGGTGGCGGTGGTAACAATACTATAAATAGGATTGCAGAAGTAGGCATTGTTGGTGCTGAAACAGTTGCAGTTAATACTGACGCTCAAGACCTTCTTTATACTACTGCTGATAAAAAGATTCTTATTGGACGTGAAGTCACTCAAGGCCTTGGTGCTGGAGCTAATCCTAAGATTGGTGAGGATTCAGCAAGAGAATCTGAAGTTGAAATAAAGCAAAGCCTTGTTGGTGCAGATCTTATTTTCATCACTTGTGGTCTTGGAGGAGGAACAGGTACTGGAGCAGCACCGGTTGTAGCAGAAACCGCAAAAAAACAAGGTGCACTTACTGTTGGAATAGTAACTATCCCTTTCCAGATGGAAGGTGGCAAAAGATATGAAAATGCTATCCTTGGTCTTGAAAAGATGGAAGAGATTGTTGACACACTTATAGTTATACCTAATGATAAATTATTAGAACTAGCACCAGATTTACCACTTCACACCGCATTCAAAGTTGCTGATGAAATACTTACAAATGCTGTTAAAGGAATTGCAGAACTTGTAACCAAAGCAGGCCTTGTAAACCTAGACTTTGCAGATATAAGAGCTGTAATGGGTAATGGAGGAGTCGCACTCATTGGTGTTGGTGAATCAGACACTGAAAATAGAGCTATGGAAGCAGTTGAAAAAGCAATACATAATCCTTTGCTTGATGTTGACATCACAGGATCTAGTGGGGCGCTTATCAATGTTAGTGGAGGAAGTGATATGACACTTACTGAAGCTAAGGAAGTTGTTGAAGCTATATCTACAAGACTTGATGATGATGCAAGAATAATTTGGGGTGCACAAATCACTGAAGATCTTGAAGGTAGTCTTCGTGTGATGCTTATAGTTACTGGTGTCAAAAGCAATCAAATATTTGGCAACAGAAAAACTACTAAAAATATAAACAAGAAAGAATTTGAAAACGAACTTGGAATAGAGTTTGTTGATTAAATTAAATATTAAAAAATGGGATTGAAAGAATTCATAATGGAATCAAGAAGGGTTCTAAGGGTTACAAAAAAACCAACCAAACAAGAGTACGTAACAATAGTTAAAGTTTCAGGACTTGGAATCATGGCTATTGGACTTATTGGATTTTTTATAACCTTGATAAAGCAAACCTTTTTGGGGTAGAAGTAAGATGAGTATGGAAAATAATAAGTTATTTGCAGTAAGAACTACTGCTAACAGAGAAGATCAAGTTCAGATATTTCTTAGCAGTAATGCTGAAAAGAAAAAATTAGAAGTATATTCAGTTATAAGACCTCATGGCATGAGAGGATATATCTTTGTTGAGGCAGCTACTAGAACTGATGCTGAACAAGCAGCATTTAATATACCTTATGCTAGAGGAGTCCTTCCTAAAGAGGTTGGATACAATGAGATTGAACACATGATCGAACAGGTCAAAAAAGAGATTGATATCCGTAAGAATGATATTGCTGAAATCATTAGTGGACCATTCAAGAGGGAGAAAGCAAAGATATCTCGTGTCGATCAGTCTAAAGAAGAAGTTGTTGTTGAATTACTTGAAACAGCAGTTCCTATTCCTATCACTTTGAAGCTTGATGCTATAAAAGTTATCAGGCGTGAAGGTGATGAGGAAGCATTAGATGATTAATCTAGAAGATTAAATTCTTCTTATTTTTTATTTTATATAATTTCTTTAGATTATTTTAACCGTCGCCGCCTATATTAGCTATATTTATTATAAATGTAGCTGGCACGACGAGAGTTTTGTTGTTTTTAACAAAACAAAGTAGGGTAAAATAATCTAAATAATACTTTATGAGATTCTTAGAAATATTTATATAGTTGTAAACTTATGATTCCTTTAGGGTGAATTATAATTAGAGGCGCATTAGATCTAGATTTATTAGAAAAAGCAAGAAAGAATCCAAATTTCAATCCAGAAAAACTAGAAGAATTATTAAGAATTAATTCAGGAAATGATATTAAAGATAAAGTTCTAAAATTAGCTGAAAACATATTAGATGAAAATAAAAAATATTTTCATTCAGCAAAAAAAGGCACAATCGTTGCATATAATCCCGATGGAAAACCAGATCCAATAATTCTAATTGACCTGATAAAAGAAACAGGAAGTCGCTTAATGCCCACCTATTTAATAGAAGAATATGAAAATATAACTACTGGCGATGCATATTATAATAATTGATTTATTTAATAGAATATTCTAAAAAAAAAGAAAATAAAAATAAATTATTTCTTGATGAACCAGAAATAACCTACGCTTCCAACTATAGCGATTCCAAGAATGAATAATACTATCCAAACAGGCATTAAACTTCCTGATCCTTCTCCACCTACAACTTGTCCTGTAAGCAGATTAGATCTTTCTTCGTCTTCACCTTCAGGCGATTCTTCTTCAGTTAATTGCTTTACTTGCTCTTTAGCATCATCAATCTTTTTCTGAAGGTCATCATCTCCTTCTGATGGATCAGATATATCTCCAGGTGTATTTTCTATATAAATGCATTCTTCACTTACCTCTGTAGATGATGTTGGACAATCTTCATATGTGCAAGATTTTGATCTTGTACCATCAGATGAACACTCTGACCATTCTGTACAATTGTCACTTATTATTGAACAAGTTGTTCCTCCTGAAGATCCACCACTTGAAGTGGTTTTAGGACTAGTATGACATGAATCATCATACCAATATCCTCCACAGACACCTCCACAATCTACTCCCACTTCATCCTGGTTAAGCACTCCATCACTACAGGTTGGTTCGCTACCAAATAGGCCAAAAATACTAAAGTGAGTTATATTTGCCCAAACATAATTCTCTGCAGTATTTACACCACCTCTTGGAGTTTCATATTTCTCCCAAGATTCACTTGTTTCATTGAAATATTCAATCAACAATGTTTCTTCAGGGATTCCTGATTTTACAAGTTCTTCATCTGTGTAATACAATTTAAGTATCCAGTATGAAAGATTTAAATCAGTTGGGGTGTTTACATCAACCCATTTTCCAAATGCTTTAAAGTCATAAGTGTCATTTCCTGGGTTTTCATTATAGAAAATAACTTCTATTCCTTCATTTTTACTTTCTTCTGCATGGATTTCAAGTTCTATACCTTGGTCTTTTCCACCGACTATACCACTTCCATTTTCCATATCTAGATCAAAGCCAACTGCACCGCTTTCCCCATTAGATGTATTAAGCACGTGCTCAAATTCTATCTCATCACTTCTTATTGTTATTGTACAATTTTCTGTTGTTATGCTTCCTCCAAATGGAATTAACCATCCGTAGAAAAATGCGTCATTATTTATACAACTTACATCTTTATACAAACTCCAATATACTGAGAAGGGTCCTTCGTCAAGCAGCCCATATTCTCCATTGTTTGCAAAATTGCTATTCTTTAGATATGCTATTGAGTCACCACTAACATAGAGCCCTGTAGTATCTCCTCCTTCACAGAATCCTAATTCTTCAGGATTATTTCCTATGAAATCTGTATCTTCAATTGTGACTTCTGAACTATCAAGATAAATTCCTTCACAATTATTCTGTATATCATTATTTGATAATACAGCACCGAACACAGATTCAAGATGCATACCATATCCACTCATGGAAAACTCGTTATCATATATGTTTATATCTGATTCATTATCTTCATTTCCATACATATAGAATGCTCTTTTCATAGTGCAGTCACTATAATCACAATATTCTTCAATAAAAGATTGAACATTATTTCTATATACATTTACAGTTCCTATATCTTCACCTTCAACCCATATCGCATTATTATGGCCTGAATTTATGATTGTATTATCATATATTTCTGCGTTTGTGAATCCTTCACTGTATGCTTCTATTGCTCCTCTACCTCCACCTCTAGTGTAGTCTATATAGTTGTTATATGCTTTCATATCTGTTGAACCAACAGATCTTGCAACTATAGATCCACCTTCAATATCATAGAAATCATTTCCGCTAACTATTGCGGTCAAGTTTTCTACTGGTTCAAAAGAGCTGCAGAATCCTAACCTAAATGGAGTTAACACCCTATCGAAGGTATTGTCCCTTATTTCTGCATCTATATTATCAAGTGCTATAACCTTTAAACCTGGAATATTTCTAAATGTATTTCCTAAAAGTGTTAATTTTATGTTATATACAGTTTCATCTCCACCATCAGGTGTAAATCCTATAGCGCTTGGACAAGCATCTTCAGTTCCTTCACCTCGAACCTCATTATTTCTTATATCAGCATCTATATATTCAATAGCATTTAATCTTATAGGTGAACCGTCACCTTCATAATCAAAACTTCTAATATTGTTGCTAAAGAAATCAACGTAAGTCTCTTTAGATGTTGCTCCTTCATTACTCCATCCTATTCTTACAGCCCCACCTTCATCATATTCTATCACATTATTTGTCAAAGTCGCTGTTATTATTGATAGGCTATCATTTTTTCCTTGAAGCCTTATTGCACCGCCTGGATCTTCAGGCCCACAACCATCATCATCTTCTCCAGTTATGTAATTTCCAGTTATTGTTGCTATAAGATTAGTCTCTGCCATTCCAAATATGCTTCCATAATCATTGTCATAGATCTCATTGTCTTTTATAGTAACTGTATAATTATCACCATCCATATATATTCCAGTGTCAAATTCAGAAATTATACAATTCTGTATAGTTACTCCTGTATAACCTTCTAGATATATACCATAATCATCATAATCTCCAATGATTCTATAACCATCACAATCTAGAGTCATATCATCTGAAAAAATGTATAAAGCTGTATCATCACAATAAAGATGATTTTCAAGTAATACATCTGATTTTACTAAATCGCCACAATCACATTCTCCATATCCTTCTCCACACCAATCCTCATAGTCACATTTATTTCCTATTCCATCATCATCAAAATCTGCTTGATCAGGATTAGTTACTAAATCGCAGTTATCACATGCATCTCCTAGTTCATCACCATCCCTATTTGATTGGTTTGTGTTAGGTGTATTTATACAATTATCAACATCATTTAACACACCATCATCATCGAAATCTAAATCGATTATCTTTATCTTTACCTTATCAGATTCTTTTTGTTCTGAATCTTCTGTTGAATTATATAACACATAGAAATCATATTCTGAATTATGTGTTCCTGTCGGGTTGACTTCCCAAGTTACTTGACAAAGGTCTCCCGCATACATTGAAAGGCATTCAAAATAGTTTGCACCCATTGGGTTTTGTGTTGTTGTATAGAATGGCGTCTCACTTGTATTCATTGATATTATTCCTTTATTCCTATATGCACAGACATATCCAAAGCTAGGTATTGATTCTTCTATTGTGCTTGGGCAATCATGGCAAGTGCATCCATAAAGGTCGTGCCATCCAAATCCATGATCCATCTCTATAGCACAGCACGCATCATAACCCCATGCTGGATTAGCTTCACAAAGACCTGAACTTGGATCATATGAATAATAAGGTATATCAAAACTACTTTGACCATTCCAATATACCCACGCATAACTTTCATCAAAATTTGTCATATCTCCTCCAAGATCCAAACAAGTGTTTCTTGCAGATTCATATGTGAAATAACCTGTTCGTGGAATCGAATCCATAAGTACTACTCCCCCATTGATTTCTATTTCTACACATCCACCATAGCATTCATCTGTAGGTGGGTCAAGTGCTACAGTTACGTTTCCACAATCACCTTCATCGCTACAAGTTACATTTACTGTGAAATTAAAAAATGTCTTTTGTATTACTGACAGGTTAGTATTTGGATAAACAAGATCAACACCAACAACACCAATAGGCTTTTCTTCATCGACATATAATGGGCAATTGATTCTTTCTATATTTGGAAGACCTATTAAGTCACCATAAATCCAAATAGTGTTATTGATACAATTAACTGATTCATTTACTGTCCAACTTATAGTATCTCCAATTTCATCATACATACCTATAGGTGTTATGACACTTGGTCCTTGATCTCCATTATTTACAAAGTTTCCGTTTGTAACATCAACAGTTGAATCTAATGAACGAATTCCTCCTGTCAATGAGGAATCAAGTGCATCAATACAATCAAGACCATCATTATAAGTGTAGTTTCTGTTTTCAATAAAATCTGAATATATCACATCCACATAGCTTCCACCCATAGCATATAATCCTATACAATTATTGTGTATACTTGAATCAGTGACTCTTATCTCTGGGTTTATTGCATCCTGCCATCCTGACTCACCAACATATAATCCTATAATGTTATCGCTCAAATCTTCAGTTACATCAATATCCCAAGATTCTTCAATGTCAATTCCTTCAAAACATTTTGATATCTCATTATCATATATTTCAATATCATATGAAGCTTCTATATAGATACCTGCAATATCTGCTTCGCATTCAATAACATTTTCAGTTATAGTTATATCATCTTCATTGAAGATTTCTAAATTACTATTTTCATTATTGTGAATATAATTTCCTTGGATTAAATGATTTGAAACAGGTATGTTTGCATCAAACATCAGCCCAGCACCGTTATAAAAAATTTCGTTATCTGTTACTGCAACGCCAACTGAGTCACCAACATACAATCCATCATTATAATTTCCTCCAATAATATTTTGGCTTACTGTAACGCTATCACCAAACACAACCGCGATTCCTCTATCAGTATTATTTGCTACAACATTTCCTTGAACTAAAGTATCCTCTGCGCTATTGACTAGAATTCCTGTTGTAAATTCTTTTACTTCACAATCAAAAATGGATGTTCCATCAACATGAAAAATATTAATACCTACACTTGACCCATTGCTAAGAATAGTCCCATTACAATCAAGAGTTAAGTTATCATAGCCTATTATTAAAGCTGCTTCTTCACAATTTGAAAGAGAATCATCACCATTTAAAATTCTAGAACCTATAAGAGTATCACCGCATTCACAAGGGACATCTCCACCGCAGACTCCTTCTTCGCAAATATCTCCTGTTCCATCAAGGTTCAAATCTGTTTGAGTGGGATTAAAGGTTTCAACACAGTTATCACATACATCACCAACACCATCAGAATCAGAATCGGATTGATTTGTATTTGCATTTGAAGGACAATTATCACATACATCACCAACACCATCACCATCACCATCAGCTTGATCGTCATTGAATGCTGCTGGACAATTATCACAAACGTCACCAACACCATCACCATCAGCATCTGCTTGATTAGTATTCGCAGTTAATGGGCAATTATCACAAACGTCTCCAACGCCATCACCATCTGTGTCTGCTTGATTAATATTATAGATAAATGGACAGTTATCCAATGTATCATTTATAGTATCACAGTCCGAGTCAAACGGATCTTCACATATGATTCCTGCAACTGTAAAACTTGATAGTGTAGCAATTATTGTTAATATCATTAATAGTGTTATTTTTCTCATATTATCAATCCCCCAATCGATCTATGCATTTTTCCCACGACGAATATAGCTTTTTATACTATAAAGGAATTAAACGAATGTTTAAAGTATTTAAAAAGTTTTTATTTAATTAAATAAAATTAGAAATAAAAAAAATTATCAAAATTAATCTTTTTTATTGGCTCTTTTCTTCAACTTATCAATCTTGTCACGTAAAAAAATTGCAGCCTCAAAATTCAGGTCATCTGCTGCTTTGTTCATCTGTTCTGTCAAGCTTTCGATCATTTCAGGAATATCATTCTTTGCAATATGGTTTATGTCTTTCAATTCTACTTCTGCTTCTTTTATTGGTTTGATTATTGTTTTTGGAATAATATTATTATCCTTATTATATTTTATCTGAATCTCTCTTCTTCTGTTCGTCTCATTTATCGCTGCTTTGATTGAATCAGTTTCATTATCCATATAAAGTATAACTTTTGCTTCAGAGTTACGCGCTGCTCTTCCAATTATCTGTATCAAGCTTCTCTCATTTCGAAGGAATCCTTCCTTATCTGCGTCAAGTATGGCGACGAGTGCCACTTCAGGAATATCGATTCCTTCTCGAAGAAGGTTTATACCTATCAATACATCAAAATCTCCAGATCTTAATTGACGAATAATCTCTGTTCTTTCAAGCGTATCAATCTCACTATGCAAGTATCTCACTCTTATCCCTTTCTCACTTAAGAATTCAGTAAGTTCTTCAGCCATCCTTTTAGTCAAGGTTGTAACTAGAGTTCTAAAACCTTTTTTAGTAACTTTTTCTATCTCGCCAATCAAGTTAGTCATCTGCCCTTTAATTGGTCTCTTATATATTTCTGGATCAACTAGTCCAGTTGGTCTTATTATTTGTTCAACTATTTGCTTGCTATTATCTAATTCATAGTTTGCAGGCGTTGCTGAAACAAAAATAGCTTTGTTCAAGTAATACTTGAACTCATCCCATTTAAGTGGCCTATTGTCAAAAGCACTTGGTAACCTGAAACCATAATCTATCAAGTTTTGCTTCCTGCTTCTGTCACCCTTATACATCCCATGTATCTGTGGAATTGTCTGATGACTTTCATCTATAATGAACAAGAAATCTTCTGGAAAATAATTGAGTAAGCATTTTGGTGGTTCTCCAGCTTCTCTTTTATCAAAATGCCTGCTATAGTTTTCTATACCTTTGCAGTGACCAATCTCTTGAATCATCTCCATATCATAAGTTATACGTTGTTTCAATCTATGAGCTACTAGTTCATCTTCAATTTTTGGAAGTTCATCTTCAAGTTCTTCAGATATCTTTTGTAATGCGTATTCTTTCGATTCTTCATCTGTTACGAAATGTCTTGCTGGAAAAAGGTAATAGTAATCTAATTTTTCCTTTGTTACGAAATCAAAAGGATCGATGAAACTTATCTTCTCTATCTCATCCCCCCACATCTCTATTCGTAATAAGTCATCTTGATATGCAGGAATCACATCAATAGTATCTCCTTTCACCCTGAACTTTCCAGGTGTAAGTTCCTTATCGTTTCTTTCGTATTGCTGACCGAGAAGTTTTCTTAATAGGTCCTTTCTTGATATCTTTTGTCCTTTCTGTAGTTCGAACGCGAACTCATTGTATTTTTTTGGGTCTCCCAAACCATATATGCATGATACGCTTGAAACTATAATTACATCATTTCTTGTTAGGACGCTTTGAGTAGCTGAAAGCCTCATCTGTTCTATCTTTGGATTCACACTCATGTCCTTCTCAATGTATGTATCTGTTCTTGGTAGATAGCTTTCAGGTTGATAGTAGTCATAATATGAAACAAAATATTCAACCCTATTATTTGGGAAGAATTCTTTCAATTCATGATATAATTGAGCAGCAAGTGTTTTATTATGTGCAAGGACTAAAGTTGGTTTATTATGATTTGCTATAACATTTGCCATGGTGAAAGTCTTACCACTACCAGTTACTCCTAGAAGAGTTTGCTTATCAAAACCTTTACCTAGTCCATCAATTATTTTAGCTATAGCTTTTGGTTGGTCTCCCCTTGGTTCAAACCCTGACTTTAATTGAAATTTTTCTTTATCCATCTGTCAAATATATCTTTTAATTGTTCTAAATGTTCTTTTTCTTTGAAAGTGTGAGGTGCACCAGAAACAACATGCATTTCTTTTTCGCCAGGTAATTTTTCGAATAATATTTTTTGATGCTTTAAAGGAGTTGTTGTATCTTTATCTCCTACTATAAGCAAAACTGGTATGTTTAATTTGTTTGCATCAGGCAACAAGTCATATTTTAACCTATCTTCCATATGATCCCATTTTATTTTTTTTAATAATCCAGGTTTTGATGATGATTCACTTATTCTCCATCCTGTTTCTTTCCAAATCTTTTTCTTTTCAACTTCTGCTTCCATGCTTAGTTTTCCTGAAACAACTGTTGATAATGGCGCTAATCCTTTTATTTTTTCTGGATGTTTTTCTGCATATAGTGCTGTGCATATTCCTCCAAGGCTATGCCCTGCTAGAAAGAAAGGTTCATCATAAAAATCTTGAGTCTTCACCCAATCGATAACAAATTCTAAGTCATCATAATAATTTGTAACAGTTGCATCTTCATATTTTCCACCAGTACTCTCTCCAAAAGTGTGTACTGCGTCAAACCTAACAGTAGTAATATTATTATCAAGAAACGATTTACTTACATATTCAATATGTGGTTGTTCTTTGAATCCTCCAAGACCATGCATTATTATTGCTAAACCTTTTGCTTTTTCTGGTTTTTCAATTAGAATAGATATTTTTTGCCCTTTAGCATTCTCAACAAATAACTTATTGGATGACATTTTATATCCTGAAAAACCTGGTTATTTAAAAGGGTTGTTTAATTATTAAGAATTGATGCATATATATTGTCTTGAGATTTCTCTTTACAAACTTTAATATTGTAGAACTTATCACACCCATAATCCATATTTTCAACTTTTGATATGAAATTATCGGCGTTCTGGCATTTAAACCTCAATATATCCGCTATACTTATAGTTATGGCATAATTATCTTGATCTTCCTTAAGATATACTGTTGAACTTGCTAGAAAAGGATTCTTACTGCTTCCTCCATGAGTTATACCTATCCTTTTCAGTTCTTTCTTGAACTTTTCTCGTATCCTGCTTTTCTCTTCAGTTTCAGAAAATACTGCTTTGAAGGGGTGCTTATTTGCATAATCATATCCTTCTTGACATATAAGATTGAAACCATAATCATTAACAAGCAAATCTTGAGATAGAACAGGTGAAGAATTTACTAATGAATAGAATAAGCCTATTGCTATTAACCCTATATCTTTACGCCCCATGGAGACTGATTATTTCAAGAATATATAAAAGTTACTAGAGAATTAAATTTTGAAATAGTAAATGGTTAATCTTCGTATAGAAAAATTCTATCCTGCATTTTCATATCAATATATGTTAGATGTCCTTCAAACACAATTACAGTTCCTTGCTCATTTAATTTTTTTAGTTCAGATGGAATTAATTTTGAAGGCGGTAAAGGTTGAATTCCAACATCAAATAAAGGTTTTACTTCAAGTATTTTTCTTGGGAAAGGCCCAATTTCTGTAGCATCATAAGAATTACAAATCTGATAAAAAAATGAAGTTCCAACACCAAAACCACAGTTAGAAGTAATATCACCATCAACTATTGCAAAACCTTTTTCATCTTTATCAAATACAACTTTGTAAGGTAGTGAATCACCTTCAAAAGGCAGATAGTTTCCAGAAGAAAGTTGAACTAAACTATGGAAAAATATGTGTGCTAAATTATCTTCAACAATATTAATATATTCTTGCAAAGGTTGTGGTTCCATACCATTTTCTTTATTAAATTCATCAGATTTTAATTTATGGTTGTGTGCAATCTCTGCAATTTTTCGCTTATTAAAAAGTGAAGCAATCTGTAATTTTTCAATACCTAAATAAGTAAATAAGCTATCTTTACTTGTGACTTCAATATTTTGGTAAGGCCTTAACAACTCTTGGATTCTTACCTGTAATCCTTCTGTTGGAATCCCTTGAAGAGAAAAATTATGAATTCCTCCAAATTCAGGACATCTCTCATTTTTTATATCAATAACCATCAATAACCATTAAATCTACAATAGGAGTAATTACAATATCCACCAATGAAATATCTTCGTTTTCTGTATCCATTAAAAAATAGAAAATTATTTTATATTTAAATTATTCTTTCATTATCTTTAGCCTTAGTTCTCTTTGGTATTTGATTGCGAACCTGTGAGCTTCATCCCTTACTTGTTGGAGTAGTTTTAGTGCTTTGCTATCTTTTTTTAATCTTAATGGAAACTTGCTTCCTGGAAAATATATCTCTTCAAACTTTTTTGCAAGCGATATTATTGGAATCTTTACTTCGATGTCTTTCAATACTTGGACAGCACTTGATAATTGCCCTTTGCCACCATCTATAACTATTAAGTCGGGCATTTCTTTTCCTTCGTCTTTTAGTCTTTTGTATCTTCTTGTTATGACTTCTGCCATGCTTGCAAAGTCATCATTTTGTGTAACTGTTCTTATCTTAAATTTCCTGTAGTTTGATTTGTCTGGTTTAGCATTTCGAAACTGTACCATGCTTGCGACTATCCCTGTCCCGCCAAGATGACTTATATCAAAGCATTCGATAACGTTTGGGTTACTGTTTAGTTTCAGTTCTTTTCTTAGCTCGTTTATGGTTTGGTTCTCATTCAAGTAACTAATTTCAATATTTCGCTTAACTAATTCTAACAGTTTCAACTTATCTCCCGCTTTTGGAACAGTTATTTTAACCTTTGATTCTCTTATATTTTCAAGATATTCAATTATTGAATCATCTTCTAGATTATGAGGAATTATTATCTCTTTTGGAACAAGATTCTTTGAATAATATCTTTTTATGAATTCTTCAAAGAAACCATCTCGTTTTTCAAATGAATATTCATTTTTTGTTGTGAGGATGCCTTTCTTTGCATTGAACACTATCAAGTAAACAATTTCATCATCTATTATGTAATTGATTATATCCTCATCATATTTCTTATCAAGCTCAAACTTCTGTTTCTCGTCAAGCCTTTGAAGGGCGAATAATTGGTCTCTTGCAATCTTTGCTTTTTCAAACAATTGTTTCTTACTGTATTCAACCATCTCTTTTTCTAAATTCTTTGCTAGAACATCTGTTTTTCCTTTTAGGAATGTTTCAACGTTTCTTATCTGATGATTGTAATCCTTTTCTGAAATGTTATTGATACATGGAGCACTGCAAAGATTTATATGATACCTTAAGCATTCTCTTTTTGGAAGCTTATTGCATGTTCTAATTTGAAAGCTTGCCCTTAAAATCTTTATTATTGAATCTCTGTGCTCTGCTGAAACATATGGCCCAAAATATTTTCCTTTTAGTGATTTGTCTCTAGCAATCCTTAATCTTGGATACTTTTCTTCAGTCAAAAGTATATATGCGTAACGCTTGCTATCCTTTAGGTTGATATTGTATTTTGGCTTATGTTTTTTTATGAGATTGTTTTCAAGTATTAGTGCTTCTACTTCATTAGTGGTTGCAAAGAATTCAACATCAACTATCTCTTTCACTAATTGTATAGTTTTTGTATCGTTTCGGCCAGTAAAATAACTTCTTACTCTTTTCTTCAAATTTTTAGCTTTACCAATATAAAGAATGTTGTTAGATTTATCTTTATAGATGTAACACCCTGGATCGTTTGGAATCTTATCGAAATCAATAGCCATAATGAGAATAAAAGAAAAATATTAAGTTATAAATTTAGTGTTTATTTCCTATGCTTTAATCCCAAACCTATCAAATATTTTTTTGTTGGGAAAAATGTTTGATGTGAAAATACTCCTGCAGAACTGAACTCATAACCTGGCATTACTTTAACCTTATCAAGGATTGTTCCTTCAGGAATTAAAATATCACAACCAACTACCGATCTATTATGAACCCGGGTGTCATTATTTTTAGATGAATAGACTAGATTACCACCTGTGAATGCGCTTGACCTTATTTTAGCAAAATCTCCAATGTGTGTTCCAATTCCAATATAACTTTTGTTCACTGTTGTTTCCTTTCCAACTGTAGAATAACCTTCAAGGTCAGAGTAAGCTATCTGACACCCATCATCTATCCCAACATCAGGACCTATGAAAGTATTAGGACCTATAAATACATCGCCTGCATCTATTCTTTGGGTCAAGTCTTTTCCACCTATTTTCTTGCTTAATGAAGTCTCATGGACCCACACATTATTTGAATGTGATAAAGTGAAATAACCGTTTTCTTCAGTAAGAAATGATGATAAGCTTGAAAATGTTCCTTTCAATGCTTCAACAAAAGTATCTAGAAAATATCCTGTTGTTCCAAGATCACCCCATTCTTCAATAGGTACCATCTGGACCTTATGACCTCTTTTTATCAGTTCAGGAATAAGATTTCCTGCCATGTCAAAAAGACCTGATTCTTTTTTCATCATTTTCTCTGCCCAAGGTTCTTTCAATACATCACTTAATATATCATTATTTAATATGTAACCACCAGTGTTGGCATAAACAGAATATTCCTCATCGCAATCTGTAAGCTCTAAAGCGTCAAACAACTCATCGAGAGTTCCAGGTTTTTCAACTAATCTTTCAATACCTCTTGTAGCATCAACCTTTAGAAGACCATAATTTTTTACAACATTGCTTGCTTTCATATGAAGACCCATAACAGATACTGTTGCGCCAGAATCCCTATGATTCTTTATTATGTTCCTGTGGTTGTATTCGAATAAGTTATCATTGGAAAGCCAAATGCTATCACCATCCAAATTGAAATGTTTAATATTTGTCAATATCGCTTCTCCACTTCCATTATTGGTCTGATCATATTTAGAATCACTATGATGAATCCTGAAACTTGAGCTTCCCGACCTGAATCTTGACATCAAAGGTTGCCTATTTTGATACCCATTAGAGATCATATAAAGATCTGTAATACCATCTTTTTCAAATTTATTTTTCTGGCTTCCCGCAATAGAAACTCCCATTATCTCAACAAGCCCTTTTGGAATCATAGAATTAGGACTGTATAGATTTATTGGCCACATTCTTGTACCTTCACCTGCTGAGGTTTGTACTGCTGTAAGATTTCTTTCCATCTGTGCAAGGATTCTCAGTTGTTTTATAAAGGTTTTGTTTTTGTAACCACTGTTTGATAGTTAAATTATTAATAAAATACATCTAATTTATAAAGGGAGGCGAGTTCCTCAGTTTGTTATGGATCAAAAAGATTCAAGATTTACTCGCTTTTAAACACTAAAATTCAAAAAAGAATTTTGTGCATAAGCCAAAGATGACTTATATACCATTTTTACCCGTTTACTGCTAAAGATAGGTGTTAAAGAGCAGATGAAATAACGGAGAAAAAAATGGAATTAGAAAATAATTTATCAGGATTTAGAAAACTAGGTCTTTCAGAAGAGACTATTAAAGCATTGAGTGAAAAAGGATACATTGAACCCACCGAGATTCAAGAAAAAGCTATCCCTTTATTATTAAAAAAAGAAAAAGATATTCTTGGACAATCCCAAACAGGAACTGGCAAGACTGCAAGTTTTGCTTTACCAATAATTGAAAAAGTTAAAGGCGGCAAAGGCGTTAAAGCACTTATCCTTACACCAACCCGAGAGTTAGCTGTTCAGATAACAAAGGAATTTGAAAGCTTTTCTAAAAAATTGAAAACCATAACTGTTTATGGCGGCGCTCCCATAATGAGACAAATTGAAAAGCTTGAAGCAGGTGTTGACATTGTTGTTGGTACTCCTGGAAGAGTTATTGATCTAATCAAACAAAAAAAGCTTATTATCACTAATATTGATTATTGCGTTCTTGATGAAGCTGATGAAATGCTTAACATGGGTTTTGTTGAAGATATAGAATTAATTTTAAAGAAAACTCCAAAGGATAAGCAGATGATGCTTTTTAGTGCTACTATGCCTAAAGAAATATTGAAAATCGCTAAGAATTTCATGAAAGATTATGAAACTATCAAAGTTAAGAAAGCTGAGATCACAGTTGATTTAATAGATCAAATCTATTATGATATCAATAGTAGGGATCGTTTTGAGGCTTTACGAAGAATTGTTGATGCTACTAAAGATTTTCATGGAATAATTTTTTGTAAGACAAGAGTTGATGTTAATGAATTAAGTGCTAAGCTTCTTAATGCAAATTATCCCGCAGGCGCTTTACATGGAGAAATCACTCAAAGTGAACGTGAAAAGATTTTAGATCAATTCAAAAAAAGAAAACTTACTATTTTAATAGCTACTGACGTTGCTGCTAGAGGTATAGATGTTAATGATCTAACTCATGTTGTTAATTATAGTCTTCCACAAAGCCCTGAATTATATGTTCATAGGATTGGTAGGACTGGAAGAGCTGGTAAAAAAGGTGTTGCAATAACATTCCTTGTTCCTAGTGAAAGAAGAAAGCTTAGGCTTCTTGAAAGAGTTAATAATTGCACTTTAGAAAAGCGTGAACTGCCAAAGATATCAGATGTTCTTGAGATGAAAAAGATTCATTTGGAAGAAAAATTAGCTAAATTAATCAATGATAAAACAGGTAAATTTGATGATTTAGCAAAAACTCTTCTTGCAAAAGACGATGCATTAAATGTTGTTTCTTCTCTTCTTGATCATTCTTTTGGTTTCAAAAAAGATTCTTATAAAGAGATCGGTCAAGTTAGTGATGAACCAATCCAAGAAGGAAATGCTAGAGATAGAAGAAATCGTGATAGAAGTAGAAGATTTGGTAATAGAAGAAATAGAGATTCTAAAAATAATACTGGAAATAATCGAAAAGGTGATTCTAGAAAAAATAAGGATTCAAACAATAAACCAAAAGGTCAAAGTAATGGGCGAAGAAATGAAAGCCGTGGCCAAGGTGGAAAGAATCGTAGAAGAAGATAATTGTATATTTTTTTAATTTGTAAAGATACTATTTATTAATAGTAACATTTTTATATTCATATTTATTATTCTTATATTATGGTAAATCTTGATGCACTTATTTATTTCTTGAGAAAATATGGAAATCTAGATAATGATAACCTTCCAATTTATAGAGCGAACGATATTCCTGAACAGATCCATCACCCTCTTGCTTTAACCCAAAGTTTTAGAAGAAGTGATCCTTTATTTTATACACCACCAAAATCAGGCGATGATATCTATGAAAAAGATTTTGAAAAGATTGGAATAGATTCACAAAATATTGATGATTTTGAATCAAGATTAACTAATATTATTCCTAATTCTATAAATTATGCACTTATAGATATAGGATCATTACTTGGAGGAAGATTAACTAGACCTTTTGCAAGAACTAATCCATTAGTAAGCATAGTAATGGTTGATAATATGAATATTGAAACTATTGAAAATGAGATAATGAATTCACAAAAATTTGATAAATATCCTAATAGATTAGAAAACGTTGTTAAAATAGATGAGAAAGATATATCAAATTCCATCATTGAAATAATGATAGCAAATAATTACAAAAACATTCATTTTGTAAACAAATTTGTTACTCCAGTTAATTATCTATTGGGAATTAATAATCTTATAAATGGAAAAGAAAAAGTGATTTCAAGTTTCAAGACGCCAATAATAGTTGGTGAAACCATGCATTATCTTGCAGAAGAATATAAGCCTAAAAGTATCATATTCCATAATAAAGTTATTTCAGATCTTGGCGATAAAGATAAAACACCTAGATTCTTTGATGATTTTCTTGGAAAACATTTTGAATTAAATGAAATAGCGAAACTAAAAAAAATATATCTAGACTATAAAACTTCAAAGGATTTAGATTCTAAAGGTAATATGTTTTTTGCATATTCTCTCCATTCACTTTATGGACTTGCACATAAAGAAAAGTTCAACGAACTAGGTTATGATGTGGAGCTTAAGCAATTAGAATATACACAGAAAATAAATTATTTCAATAATCCATTGGTTGGTATCATTACAAATAGAAAATAGTTAATTTTCTAACAACTCTTTCAAATAATGTCCTGTGAAGCTTTTCTTATTCTTTGCTATAACTTCAGGGGTGCCTTCTGCTATTATAATTCCACCTTCGTCGCCGCCTTCAGGGCCAAGGTCAATTATGTAATCTGCTGTTTTTATCACATCAAGATTGTGCTCTATAACTATTATGCTGTTTCCTTTCTCAACCAATCTGTCAAGGACATCTAGTAGTTTTTTTACGTCATGGAAATGAAGTCCTGTTGTTGGTTCGTCAAGCAAGTAAAGAGTGTTTCCTGTTCCTCTTTTTGCAAGTTCTTTTGTCAACTTTATCCTTTGAGCTTCGCCACCACTAAGAGTTGTTGATGACTGTCCTAGCTTGATATAACCAAGACCTACATCGTTTAACGTCTCTATCTTTCTTTTTATGCTTGGAATATTTTCAAAAAATGAGAGTGCTTCTTCAACGCTCATGTTAAGTACATCGCTGATCGTTTTTCCTTTATATGTTACTTCTAAAGTGTCCTTATTATATCTTGTACCTTTACATTCTTCGCAAGTCACATAAACATCCGGCAAGAAATTCATCTCAATCTTTATGACACCATCTCCTGAGCAATTCTCACATCTTCCACCAGGAACATTAAAACTAAATCTTCCTTGCTTATAACCTCTAAGTTTTGATTCTTTAAGCTCACTGAATAAGTATCTTATTTCATCAAAGACTTTTATGTATGTTGCAGGGTTGCTTCTTGGAGTCTTACCGATAGGAGATTGGTCTATCATTATGACCTTATCTATCTCTTTTGGTATTATTATCTCATCATGCTTTCCAGGTCTTTCCTTGCTCTTGTATATTTTTTTCATCAAAGATTTATATAGTATCTCATGGATAAGTGTTGATTTTCCGCTTCCTGAAACACCTGTGATTGCTGATAATACTTTTGTTGGTATCTTCACATCAATATTTTTTAGGTTGTTATGTTTTGCACCTTTTATTTCAATGTATGAAAATGGATCCCTTCTATCATCTGGTGTTTCTATACTGCACTTTCCTGATAAGTATTTTCCTGTTAAGCTATCTTTATTTTTCTCTACCTCTTTTGGTGTGCCAGTAGCAATAATATTTCCACCATGAATCCCTGCGCCTGGACCTATATCAACGACAAAGTCTGCATTTTTTATTGTATCTTCATCATGCTCTACAACTATTAGCGTGTTTCCAATATCTCTTAATCGATGAAGTGTTTCAATCAGTTTATGATTATTTCTTTGGTGGAGCCCTATACTTGGTTCATCAAGAATATATAATACACCCATAAGGTTTGATCCTATCTGGGTTGCTAATCTTATCCTTTGAGCTTCGCCACCACTTAGTGTTCCAGCAGCCCTACTGAGTGTTAGGTATTGAAGACCTACATCGTTTAGAAACCTTAATCTATCCTTTATCTCTTTTAGTACCTGTTTTGCGATAAACATCTGAGTTTCATTCAATTTGATATTTTCAAAGAATTCTAATGCTTCTTTTATTGATAGATCTGTTACATCAATAATATTTTTTTCTTCTATTCTTACTGCTAAAATTTTGTCTTTTAGTCTTTTTCCTTCACATTTCTTGCAAGGATTTTGCCTCATGAATTTTTCTATCTGTTCTTTTCTTCTCTCACTATCTGTTTGTGCGTAGAGTCTTTCTAGCTGTGGAATCAACCCCTCCCAGTAATCTGTGTTTCCTGGCCAAGAATTATATTTGAATCTTATTGGTTTATCTGAACCGTATAGTAATATCTGCATCTGTTTTGGTGTGAATTCATTGATTGGATCAAGTATTGAAAATCCGTATGCTTTTCCAACACTTGCTATTTGTTGTTTTCGCCATCCATCAATATGTGATTGATATACTGCGATTGCTCCGTCAGCTATGCTTAAAGATTTATCTGGAATTAGTAGTTCCTCATCCATTTCTAGCTTGAAACCAAGTCCTGAACATTCTTCGCATGCGCCAAATGGGCTGTTGAAACTAAACATTCTTGGTTGAAGTTCTTCAAATGTGACATCACATTTTGGACATGCCATGTTTGCTGAATAAAGCTTTTCATTTTTTCCATCTTTTCCTTCTAAAATTATTATGTTTCCTTGTCCTTTCTTTAGTGCTATCTCAAGGCTTTCAGTAAGACGTTGTTTGTCTTCAGTGTTTAGCCTGTCTATCACTGCTTCAATATCATGTTTCTTATATCTATCAAGATTAAGTTTTTCGTCTGTTGACTGAATATTCTTATTTACTCTTACTCTTGTATATCCTTCTTTTTTTAGGTCTTCAACAAGTTTTTCGTAGGTTCCTTTTTTCTGGCTGATTAAAGGCGCTAAAATAATTATATCTTTATTCTTGAATTCTTTTTCTATATCATCCGATAATGCTTGCGGTGATTTTTTCTGTATTGGAATATTATGTGTTGGACAATATGGCGTACCAATTCTTGCGAATAAAAGCCTTAAGTGATCATATATTTCTGTTACTGTTCCTACTGTACTTCTTGGATTCTTGCTTGTTGTTTTCTGTTCAATACTTATTGCTGGGCTAAGCCCATCTATACTATCCACATCTGGCTTGTTCATCAGTCCTAAGAATTGTCTTGCGTATGCGCTTAAGGATTCAACATATCTTCGTTGTCCTTCTGCGTAAAGAGTGTCGAATGCAAGTGTTGATTTTCCACTTCCAGATAAACCTGTTATCACTATCAATTTATCTCTAGGTAGAGTTAAATCTATGTTTTTCAAGTTGTGTTCTCTTGCACCACGAATGACTATATCTTTCATTTTTTTAGTTGTTTTGTATCTTTTTGATACTTTGGACAAATTTCCTGTTTATAAGAGTAGTGTTTAACTTTTGAGAATATTAAACATTTTATAAAAGATTTGGCAAGAAATGTCTAGCTGTCCAGTGATTAAATTCCAAATTCTTCCTGGAACTCTAATGAGATCTTTTCAAGCTCATTTAATTCTTGAGGTTTGAAATAATCTTTTGGAAACATTTCCCTACATTTTTCTGAGAAAGTGTATTGATTTGATCCTAGATGAGGATAAGTTATTAAATTAGATATATGTAATGAGTCATATGCTGCTTTTGGTCTGAATGTTCTTAATATATTATCTTCGCTTTTTCTTTTGTCAAAGAATTCTTGAAATCTTCCAGTTTCATATATAAATGAAGATCTATCTTCTGGGAAAAAGTAAAAAATTCCTTTCAATATGTCTGAAGAATAATTAATTGTTTTTTTAGGTTCTATAACACTATCTTTTAGTTTTAAAAAATCATCATCCCTAAAATTAAATACTAACCCCATAATAAAAAGAAATCAACATTATTATTTAAAGTTTCCTCAAAGAAAAGATTTATATACTACTAAATAGTAATTAAATATATGAAAGGGCTTAAGGAAACAATCGAAACCTGTATTAAGCAACCATATGATGAAGATAAACCTTTATTTCCACGAATGAGAATAAAGAACTTGACCATTGGAAATACCTGGCCTTCAATTGATAACGGAAAAGAATGGTATAATATTTCTTATCAATATAAAAATAATGAACTCAACACAGGAGGTCATGGTCAAATCAGTATTGTTTCACCTCCTGATTTCCCTTTGCTTGATTATAAGATACAAGTGTATGGCCCCGCATTAAAAAGTGGAATAAAACAAAATTATTTTGATAATATTGATGAACTAAAACCATACCTTGCCCAATTATTAACTGATATTAAGGAAGAAAATGGCATATAACAAATTACATTTGAAAACGGATAGATTTGATGAAGAAATAACCTATTTTAGGACAGGTCCCAAAAAAAAGCCGTTACTTTTTCTTCATGGTTTTGGAACCGCGCCACACAAATATACACCACTTCTTGGTTGGTTATCCTTAAAATATGAAATCATCGCACCTGTAATGTATGGAGTGAATTGCTTAAAAAATCAACCTACAACTCTAGAAGATTATGCAAATATTACTAGCGAATTCACAAAGGAGATTGGACTTGAAGATTATTTGAAAGTTGGACATTCAACTGGAGGAGGAGTTGTTCTTATGATGAACAAATCTGAAGATGAAAGCGATGCAGGCTCAATAGCTATGAATCCCATAATGCCTTCCAGGTTCTATAAGGATTTTTTCGTGCCCCATGCTATGATGACATATCATGCTTTAAACCTTACAAAAAAATATAATCTTGGAGTACTTGGTTTATTAAAAAATTCATTGAAAGATCCTGTCTCAACACATAATATAATGACAAATATTGCAGATCAGGATTGGGATCTTTTCGATGTCAAAAAAAAGACTTCTGTGATTTATTCAGAACATGATGAATTTTTTAAAGGAAAAACTAAAGAAAAATTGAAAATGCTTGGTAAAAAAGACAATATTGAACTGATGGTTTTACCCGATAGAAATCATTTCTGGTTTTTAGAAACCCCACAAAAAGCAAGTAATATAATTGATAACCTTTTTAAATAAACCACTATTTCTACTAGATAAACCGGTAGCCCTAAAAAGGCATCCAACACGCTAAATTCAAAGCAGTTTAGTTGTGGGAGACAAACAATATGGCAAAAGAAAGTATAGACGTAGTAATTGAAGGCGGTAAAGCTACAGCAGCACCACCTCTAGGACCAGCACTAGGACCATTAAAAGTAAATATTGGCCAAGTTGTTGGAGAGATCAACGAGAAAACTAAAGCTCTTGCAGGTATGCAAGTACCAGTAAAAGTAACAGTTGACACTGAAACAAAAGCTTTTGAAATCAGTATTGGTACACCACCAGCTAGTGCACTTCTAAAAAAAGAAGCTGGAATCAAAAAAGCTGCAAGTAATCCATTAACAGAAGTTGCAGCAGATATAACAATGGATACAATAATTGATATTGCTAAGACAAAAGCTGACGCACTTCTTGGAAAGAACCTTAAGATGAAGTGTAAAGAAATTGTAGGTACTGCTCAAGCAATGGGTATCAACATCGATGGAAAAAGAGCACCAGTTGTTCTAAAAGATATTGATGAAGGCAAATATGATTCAAAGTTCTAAATAGAACTTTTTCTTTTTTTTATAACTTCTTTTTACGAATATCGTAATAAATTTATTATTAATCGTAACATTTATATATAAAGTCGTACTACTTATAATTATGGCAATAGTAATGAAATTTGGGGGAACCAGTGTTGGTAATAGTCAAAGGATCAACCAAACATGTGAAATAATCATATCAAGAATCGACCAAGATCCAGTAGTTGTGGTTTCAGCGGTTGGTGGAGTGACAGACATGTTGATTAATGGAGCTAGAAGCATTTCAGTAAATGAAAGAAGTGTTGATGAAGTGATAGAAGATATCATCATAAAACACAATACTATACTGGACGAATTAGAAATTGATAGAAACCTACTTGATGATCTTTTTGAATCGCTAAAAGATACATATGATAGCCTTAATAGAATCAGTGCTGAAAATATGGATCTGATAACCTCATTTGGTGAAAGGATGAGTTAAAGAATTGTAAGTGCTAATCTAAATAAGCTTGGATTTGAATCAACGCACCACCCGGCATACACAATTGGTATGTTAACGGATAATAAGTTTGGTGATGCTCAACCATTAAGCATTGCATACCAAAAGATAGATGAAAACCTGCAAAACATTGAAGGGATTCCAATTATCACAGGTTTTATAGGTAAGAATCTTGATGGTAGGATAACCACTCTTGGAAGAGGTGGTAGCGACTTTACTGCTGCAATAGTTGGTGCAAGCATCAATGCTGATGAAATCCAGATATGGACTGATGTTGATGGAGTCATGACTACAGATCCAAGGATATGTAGCAATGTGCAACCAATCAGTGAGATGACTTTCAATGAAGCTGCAGAACTAGCATATTTTGGTGCTAAAGTGCTTCATCCTAGAACAATAATTCCAGCAGTTGAAAAAAATATCAATGTTGTTGTGAAGAACACTATGAACCAGGACCATCCTGGAACAACTATAGTAAACAACACAGAAGATGAATCTATTGTTACTTCAATCAGCATCAAGAGAAACGTAATGATACTCAGGATTGAATCTGCAAGAATGCTTAATGCTCATGGATTTTTAGCTAGAATATTTTCAATCTTTGAAAAGTATGAAGTTAGTGTTGATATGATTGCAACAAGTGAAGTTTCAGTTTCAATGACTCTAAATTCCGATACTTATACTTCATTGATTGAGGAATTAGAAGAACTTGGGAATGTAAGCATCAGAAATGATGTTAGTATTATTTGTGTTGTTGGAAGAAATCTAAGAAACAATAACAGGATCCAAAGTGAGATATTTTCATGTATTGAAAATGAAGGTATAAATGTTAGGATGATTTCACAAGGTGCAAGCCTGATAAATGTCGGTTTTGTAATTGATGAAGAGAATGGTGATAAAGCAGTAAGACTGCTTCATGAGAGGTTTATAGAAAATGGATATTGATAAGAAAATAATTAGAATCTTGAAAAATAATGCTAGAGAAAGTAATCAGAATATTGCTAGAAATCTTGGAGTTTCAGAAGGAACAATCAGGAACCGTATAAAATCCCTTACAGAAAACGGTAAAATAAAAAGATTCACAGTTATTGCTTCAACTGATGTTTCAGCTATTTGCATGGTTGAGACAATAGCAGGTATCGAGACTTCAAAAATTGTTGAAAAAATCATGGAGATAAATGACATTGTTAAGATTTATGAGATTAGTGGAGAATATAGTGTTGTTTGTAATATTGAAAGCAGCACCATTTCAGAATTGAATGATTCAGTTGAATTGATAAGAAAAATAGAAGGAGTAAATGACACCAAAACTTATACGATATTAAAAGATCACTAGATAGAGGTAAATGAAATGAGAATTGGAATAGTTGGTTATGGAAAGATGGGACAGATGATTGCGTCTATTGCTAGAGATAGAAATATTGATGTGGTGATTGTAGATCCGAATCATGATGATGCAGATCATAGTCTGTTAAGAGATGCTCCTAGTGATACTTTTAATGTTGCTATTGATTTTACAAATCCTGAGGTCATAATAGATAATATCAGATTTTATTGCGATAATAACATCAATGCAGTTATTGGAACCACTGGATGGTATGAAAATATTAATGAAGTTAGAGAATTGGTTGAAAGAAGTAATATTGGTCTGATTTGGGCAAGCAATTTTTCAACAGGTGTTAATCTGTTTTTTAGGATCATTGAAAATGCATCAAAACTTATCAATATTTTTGATGAATATGATATCGCAGGTCATGAGTTCCATCATAATCAGAAATTGGATAGTCCTAGTGGTACTGCTAGAAGCATCGCTAACATATTGATAAATAATATTGATAGGAAATCAAATGCTGTTTTTGATATTATTGATAGGAAAATTGGCGATGATGAGCTTCATTTTAGCAGTACTCGTTTAGGTAGTGTTCCTGGAACACATAGCGTTTTTTTTGACAGTGATGCAGATACCATAGAATTAAAACATGTCGCTAGAAACAGGATGGGTTTTGCTAGCGGAGCGGTTCATGCTAGTGTATGGATCACTGGTAAAAAGGGTTTTTTTGGCATTGAAGATATGATGAATGAATTGATCAAAGATTGATCTTGGAGGGGAATTAATATGAGAGAAAAAATATTTGGAGGAGTTTATACTGCGATAGTTACTCCTTTTGATGATAATGAAGAAGTTGATTATGGAAAGCTTAGAGAATTGATTGAGTTTCAGATAGATAATGGTGTTGAGGGTATTGTTCCTTGTGGCACTACTGGTGAAAGTCCAACACTTAGTCATGACGAACACAATAGAATTATTGAAGAGACAGTTAAGATTGTTGATAGTAGAGTGAAAGTTCTTGCAGGTACTGGTTCAAACTCTACAAGAGAAGCTATTGATATGTCTATACATGCTGAAAAAGCAGGTGTTGATAGTGTGATGCTTGTTAATCCTTATTATAATAAGCCGACTCAAGAAGGTCTTTTTAGGCATTTCACAACTGTTGCAAAAGCTGTCAATATACCTGTTGTGATCTATAACATAAAAGGAAGATCTAGTGTTAATCTGGAGACAGATACATTGATTAGAATAATTAATGAAGCTCCTAATGTTCGAGGTGTGAAGGAAGCAAGCGGAGATATGGAACAGATCAAGGAAGTTATCAGTAGAACTCCTGATGATTTTTCAGTGATGTCTGGAGATGATGCTTTGACTTTTGAGATCATACGAAATGGTGGCGATGGAATCATCAGCGTTGCTTCAAATGTGATCCCTGAAAAAGTAGTTGAGCTAGCTGATGCTTCAATCGATGAGGATTTTGAAAGAGCTAGTGAATTGAATAATGAACTTCAACCATTTTTTGAGATGATGTTTATAGAGACAAGTCCAATCCCTGTAAAAGCCACTCTTGCACTTCAAGGAAAAATAGAAGAAGTATATAGGCTTCCTATGTGTGAATTGATGCCTGAAAACAAGGAAAGATTAGAAGTTTTCTTATCAGAAAGAAATCTCACAGGTGATTCAAATGAACCTTAGAATAGGTATAATGGGTGCTACTGGCGCTGTTGGAAAAGAAATAATAGAAGTGCTTCAGGATAGAAGTTTTCCTGTTGAAAGATTAAGGCTTTATGCAAGTGCTAGAAGCGCAGGTAAATCAATGGATACTCCTTTTGGAAATATCATTATTGAAGATGCTGAAAATGCTGATTATTCAGAATTAGATATAGCTTTTTTTGCTATTAGTGGAAGTTGGAGTCAAGCTAACGCTAGAAAAGCAACTAATGATGGCTGTTTTGTAATCGATAATAGTAGCGCTTTTAGGTATGATGATGCTGTTCCTTTAGTGATTCCAGAAATCAATAGTGATGCGATTGGTGATTCTAAGCTTATAGCTAATCCTAATTGCACTACAGCTATTGCAGCTATACCTCTTTATGAGATCCATAAAGCATATGGTTTAAAGAAAGTTATCATCAGCACTTATCAAGCAACTAGTGGTGCTGGTGCTGCAGGTATGAATGAGCTTAGTGAACAAACTAAAAATTATCTGGAAGGAAGACAAGTGATCAATGAAGCTTTTGCTCATCCTATCCCTTTCAATCTGATTCCCCATATTGATAGTTTTCAAGATAATGAATATACAAGAGAAGAGATGAAGGTTGTTTGGGAGACAAATAAGATATTTGGTGAGAAAGATATGCCTATAAGTTGCACTTGTGTTAGGATCCCTACAATGAGAGTGCATGCTGAAAGTATTGTTGTTGAAACAGAAAAACCAATAGATGCTGTTGATGTAAGAAAAAGGTTTGAAGTAGCGAAAGGCATAATGGTCAAGGATGATATAGAGAATGATATATACCCTATGCCGATTACAGCAACTAAGAAATACGATGTTGAAGTTGGTCGGATTAGGCAGAATCTTGTTTTTGGAGATCATGGACTTGAATTTTTTGTCTGTGGTGATCAGCTACTGAAAGGTGCAGCACTTAACGCTGTTCAGATTGCAGAGGTTTTAAAAAATAAAAAACTTTGAAATAAACCTATTATTTTTTATATTATTATTTTATTATTATTTTTATGGAATTAGTTGAAAAATTAAAAAAATTGAATTTACCAGTAAATTCTTTTGCTATTTTTGGTAGTGGACAACTTTGCATCAGAAATCTTATACCTTGGAGAGATATTGACATAATAGCAAAAAAAGATTTGTGGGATGAATTATCAAAAAAGTATGGAGATAAAGGTCATAAAATTGAAATTGGAGACATTGAAATTTTTTATGATTGGCCAGGTTTTGATAATATAGATAAATTGATCGACACTGCAGATTTCATAGAAGGATTGCCTTTTGTCAATATTGAAAATGTTCTGAAATGGAAAAAGGAAAGAAATCATCTAAAAGATGCAAAGCACATAATGCTTCTTGAAAATATCAAAAAAATCATATAATCTTATTTTTTTCTAATATTTTTATTATCTCTTCTTTTTTTGTGAAATCCTCAAAATTTCTTTGGAAATTGAACATCATATATTTCTTGTCATCCATTAGCTCTTTTGATACAATCACATCTTCTATCTGTATATCCTTGAATTTTTTCACTTGAATTTTTATCTTATCACTTATTTTTTTTCCTTGATTGATTATATTTTTCTCTAAGAATGTCTTGTTTGGAACTTTTATGATTGTTTTTTTATCCCCTTCAACATTTAATGTTACAAAGAATGTTCCTATCCTTGATACTTGACCTATCTCATCACCTATTTTTATTATATCATTTATCCTAAAAGGTCTTTTTTGCAGTATTATATACCATGCGAAAAATGCCATCAAAACATCTCTTATTGCAAATGCTATTCCTGTTGCTGCAAGCCCTAAAAATATTGCTATATTATTTGCTGTGACTCCAATTTTCCAAAGTATCAATGCAAATGCTAAAAGATAAATTGTGATTGTATACATTTTTGTTATGAATATTCTTTGCTCCATATCAGTCTCTTTTTCAAGTGCATTGAACATCTTGCTTACAGTAAATCGAAGAATTATTGTGACTATAAGCATAGTAATTATAGAAAATACAAGTATATCTATCAGATTCAATATATTATCTGGAACCAAAATATAATCATTTTTTCCAAGATATAGAAAACTTTGTATAAATATAAAGAGTATTACTAGTTTGAATATTCTTTTATGTATTACGCTTTTCAGTTTAGGTATTACATCTTTTGCCATATTAATAAAATAACAAATTCTTATTTATATTCTTTTAGAATTTGAATGGGTCATCATTTGAAGTGTTGCTTGTAGGATTATTGCTTGCAAAAGGATTATTATTAGATATGGTTGATGGAGTAGATGCTTGTGAATCAAATGAACTTGATGTTGGAGAGCCGTAAGATGGTGATCCAAATGAATCAACTCCTGATCCACCACTTAGTGTATCATTTTCAGAGCTGGTATCATCTTCAGGAACATATCTTCTTATTAAAAGCTCTAATCCTAAAATCACCCAATATAGTATGAATAGGTCAAATATTATTATCCATGAAAAATTAAGGACTCCGTACGCTAATAGAACTATGACTGCTGAAAGATAATATATGGGTGTTGGGCTTGCAATTGGATAGAAGTACTTATCTTTTATATTATGTTTGAATGATACCCAGATTATGAATATACTGTAAGTGAATATGAAAAATATCGCCACCATTCTCCAAAAAACTTCTGTGCCAAAACTTGTTGTTATGTCATGGGACATCATGAGTGCAAATATGAATTTAAGACAGCTTATAGTTACCCAGAAAAGACTTAAACCGTTTCCTAATGCAGTGTTCCATCCTAATGCTTCTTTTTTATGCTTATCAAAATAGATCTCTAGTATTATCCAGAACAAGAATATCGGTGCTAAAAGCCAAAATACGCTCCAGTCTTTTGCTGGACTTTTGAATATCTCTAAAAAGCCTAATAGTATTTCTTGGATTAACTTGTTCATTTTATACTGTTAAGTTTTTTCTTCTTATATAATATTTTCGAAGTTCATCAGCTATGTTTATCGTGAAAGCGATTACTAATATTTTTACCCAATCAATGACTCCCAAAGGAGTTGTATGGAGGATATTGTTGAAAAAGGGTATGTATATTAATAATAGCATTAAAATTATACTTGATAGAACACTTAATATTAAGAACTTGTTTGAGAACAAATTTATACTGTAAGCTGAATCGTTTTCGCTTCGGCAGTTAAACACGTTTACCATCTGGAAAAGTATGAGTGATACGAACACCATTGTTGTTGCTTTCATGTAAGCGTATGAATCATCTGCTATGAAACTGAATGCGTTGATTCCAAAACCTTTGAGTGTACTGTAGAATAAGTATAGACTGCCTATTCCTAGAACAAAACCGATCATAAGCAATCTTTGTATGAGTGCCTTATTCATTATCGGTTCGGTTCTATCTCTTGGTTTTCTTTTCATTATTCCTTTCTCGCTTGGCTCAACACCGAGTGCTAAGCTGGGTAATACATCTGTCCCTAGATCTATCAACAGTATCTGTATTGCTAGAAGAGGAAGTGGAAACCCTAATACTATTGCTAGAAGAACTGTTACTAGCTCTCCAATGTTTGAGCTTAATATATATGTTATGAATTTTTTTAGGTTATCATATATTGTTCTTCCTTCTTTTATTGCTGAGATTATCGATACGAAACTGTCATCTGCAAGCACCATGTTGCTTGCTTCCTTGCTTACATCAGTTCCTGTTACACCCATTGAGATTCCAATACTTGCTCTCTTTAGTGCTGGTGCATCGTTTACGCCGTCACCAGTCACTGCAACCACTTCGTCCATTTCTTCTAATAAGTTCACTATTCTTAATTTGTGTTCTGGACTTACTCTTGCAAATAGAACTTCATCTTTTAATTGTTTTTTAAGTTCTGCATCGCTTAACTTATCAAGTTCGACCCCGGTTATTATCTTTGCCTTGTCTGTTACTATACCTACTTTTTTTGCTATAGCTTTTGCTGTTGGTCCAAAGTCTCCAGTTATAACATATATTCTTATGCCTGCTTCTTTTGCAAGCTCAACTGCTTCTTTTACGCCGTGCCTTGGTGGGTCAATCATCCCTATCAAGCCCACAAAGACCATGTCTTTTTCTATTGCTTTTAATGATAAGTCATCGCTGACTTTTTTCATAGAGAAAGCTAGAACTCTTTCGCCTGATTCTGCCATCTCGAGATTTTTCTTGCTTAGGTTTTCCTTATCTTTTTTTGATAGTTTCTTTACCTTACCATTTATAGATATATGACTGCAAAGCTTTATTACTTCGTCAAATGCTCCTTTCATGTATGCATAGTTGTAACCATCATGCTTGTGTACTGTAACCATCCTTTTCCTTACTGAATCAAAAGGTATCTCATGGATCTTGGGATACGCATTTTCTAGTGTTGTTATGTCAATTCCTAGTTTTCTTGCGGCAACTAGAAGTGCTCCTTCTGTTGGATCTCCAAGAACATCCCAGTATGATTTTTTCTTTGATAGTTTAGCGTTATTTGTCAGGCTTGCAATGTTAAATAATAGTTCATATTCATCTAGTTCTTCATGCTTTAGCTTTCTACCTTCATGATAGAATTCTCCTTGCATATCATATCCTAAGCCTGTTATGTCTATTTCCATACTGTTTGCATATAGATGGGTTACAGTCATCTGGTTCTTTGTAAGTGTTCCTGTCTTATCACTACATATGACTGTTGTACAGCCTAGGGTTTCAACACTTGAGAGTTTTCTTATTATCGCACTTTTTCGTGCCATCCTTGTAACACCTAATGCTAGTGCTACTGTTACTGTTGCGGGGAGCCCTTCAGGTACTGCTGCTACAGCCATGCTTACTGCGAAAAGGAACATGTCAAACATGCTTCCACCAGTAAGTATTCCTCCAATGAACACTAATAGAACAAGGAGTAGTGTTGCTTTTGCTATGAATTTTCCTACTTTGTATAGTTCTTTTTGTAGTGGGCTTTGTTCTTTTTTTATTCCTGTTGTGAGTTTTGCAACCTTTCCAAATTCAGTCTTGTCTCCAGTTGATGTAACTACACATTTAGCGTTTCCGTGTGCTACGCTTGTTCCAAGAAAAACCATATTTTTTTGATCATTAACAGTTTTTTTAGATTCTATTTTGCTTGAGAATTTCTTTTGAGGTAAGCTTTCACCTGTAAGGCTTGATTCATCAGTTTTTAAACCGAACTCTTCAATTATTCTTGCGTCAGCAGGTACCTTGTCTCCTTCTTCAATTATGATTATATCTCCAAGCACAAGATTTTTTGCATCTATTATTTTTTGAGTTCCATCCCTTATCACTTTTGCTTTTGGACTTAGCATGTTCTGGAGTGCTTCAATGCTTTTTTCTGCTTTAAATTCTTGCAAGAATCCAATTATTGCGTTTAATATTACTATTCCAAAAATGACTATTGCGTCCGCTTTTTCTCCAAGAAAGAAGCTTATTAGTGCCGCTATTATTAGAATTATGACCATCAAGTCTGTGAATTGAGAGAGTATCGCTTTTTGGATTGAGAAATCTTTTTTCTTTGTCAATTCGTTTGGACCTAGTTTTCTAAGGAGTATCTCTGCCCTGTCAGAGGTTAGACCTTTATGATTTGTCTCTAAACTCTTCAATACTTTTTCGAAATCTTCCTTATAATAGTCCAATTTTCAACCCTCCTTTTATTAAAATTTAAAATATAAATAATTAGAGGAGAACATGTTTAAAAAGGTTGCTAATTATTCATTTTGAATAATTATAACACAAAAGTCAAAGACTTTTATTGTTTTGACATAAGAGAATAATACTATTTAATAATGGTAACATTTTTATATTAATGTCTTATTCTTATATAAATGAATAGAAGTTGTTATGAAAGTCCAAGAAGTCCAAGAAAAAACTCAATAGAATATTGTTTTAACACAATAAAATATGATGTTGAAAAAACATTTGAAGCACTTAATAAATTCCTACAAGATGAAGGAGATTTTGTTCATTCTAATGACCCACTTCAAGAACATTTCCAATCAAAGGATGCTATTTATCACCTGCAAGAATATGGTATAACTGCTCACTTACATTGGAGACATTGGAATCCACATAATGATGGTCTCAAACCTCCAGATCTATATATTAAGATGCATGGAGATCATGACCAAATATTACAATTAGAAGATAAAATTAAGGAGATAGCAAAAGACCATAAGAATCCGGAAATGAAACCTTATTCGAGAGGACTTGTTGGTTGCTTTTAAAATAAAATGGTACTAATGGAAGATCATCCAAAAGAAAGTTCACAAAAAAATTCATATTTAGTTCTTTTACCAGAAAACGATACAGAATTAAAAAAATATGACACTCAACAAGCTTTGATAGAAAAAGTAAAACTTGTTCAAACACCCGATTGGAAAACTAAAAATTTCAACCATTTAGATACATTAGGTAGAATGGGTTTTTTAGAAAAAACAGTATATGAACTTGATCTAAGATTAGAAAATGGTAATGAAGGACACCCTTTTCTTTCATTAAATCCAGAGATCACACACCTTATGGATCAATATGAAGTTTCTCAACCAGATGAATTAGTTGGAAAAGTCTTGTTATTACAGATGTATCAACATTCATTTATTGAAAAGATAATAGCTTATCATGGTGAAATACACCATAGATTGAAACCTCAACCAAAAAGACAAAATTATCCTCAAAGAGGAGGAAGATTATTGTTATAAAAAAAATCTAAAACATTCCTAATACTTTCTTTAGATCATATATTGGGTCGACTGTTTTCAATGTTGCTTTTTTTACTTGATAAAAAGTCATACTACTTACATATTCTGTATTCATCTTGGGCCACCTCCATTTCTGGATGATTTCGTTGTCGTTTTTTTACGTCTTTTTAACTCTCATATTTGAGATGTTTGAGGACATATTGCTCATGAATTTAGAGATCTTTCCTTCTCTAATCATTGGTCCAACTAATCTAAGCTTTTTAATCTCATCATCAACTTCTTTCTGCCTGAAATGTTCGATAGTTCTAAGAAATATGTCTATCTCGTTCATTGCTCCGTACATCTGGTGCTGCACTTCTGGCTTTAGTTCTTCACTTCTCTCATTTATGAGAGTGTAAAGTTCCATTTTTCGTTTTTCAAAGATTTTTGTTATCTCAGCTAGTACCATTTTGCTGTTTCCTCATTTTTGATAGAAAGTATTCGAGGCAATCTGTTGCACAGAAAACCGCTTTTTTTCGAAATCCTTTCGGCCCAAAGGTCAAAGCATATCCATCGTCGATACTGGTCTCAGCATGACATACAGGACATATCTTATTTCCCCCCTCATTAAATGCTTTAAGCTTGTTATTTATTAACTTTTCTATGTTTCCAGCTTTATAATCAAGCTCTAACAGCTGCAATTCCTCTAAGGGCAGGCCTTCTATCAAACTTTTTAATTTATTCAATCGGCGTCACCTCCACCATTTTTATTTAGTAGAACTAATTCACCTCTTGATCTTGAATATGATTCTTTTTGAATTACTGAAAAATCTCTTGTATTATTATTGGAATCAGCGATTTTAAGCTTTATGTTTAATAGCTTCTTAGCAGTTATTAATACAAGGCTTATTTTTTGCTTATTTGGTACGAGAATTATTTTTTCAACTTTTTTTATTACTTGCTCGTTTTCCCAAAAGAATTTCTCTAAGAAATATCTATCTTTTTCTGGAGCATAAAGCCAGATGCTTGTTGTAAGCATCTGATGATAATCCTTTTTCAATTCTGTTTTCTTTGCTCCATTTTGTCCAAGACTTATCAAAAAATTCCTTGTACCTTTTACATTGTACAAGGTTTTTGCTTTTCCTGGACGCTTCTCTTTAGCCTTTTTCTTCCCAACCAGACCTGAGTACTCCAATAGTTTAAGCTGTTGAGTGATGTTTGATATAGTGGTGTCAAATTTTTCACTTAAGTCAAGCGGGCTTTGAGGCCTATTTGAAATCTCCTTTAGTATCGCCCACTTTGATTCACTAAACAGCTCTAATTTCATTATAATTATATCTTAGAACTTACCCCTTTATATATATTTCGTTTTTAAGTTTACTAAATATATTAAATTTATTAAAGTTGTAAATTAAGTATCTCGACATATTTTATGATAGAAATAATTTTATTTTAAATTCTTGAAACCGAATGAAAATTATATTGAAACCATTAAATGATTGCTGTTGTAATCTTTTGTACAACTCTTCTTTATATCTAAAATCACATTATATTATTAAAATTTCAAATGGAGGAAATAAAAAAATGGGATTGAAAAGAATCGTTGCTGGAACCCTTTGCGGAGTCGTAATAGGTACTGGCGCATATATGATAAAACCAGATATCGCAGATGTTATGGTTAATAAATTTGAACAAGGAAAAAGCCAAGTTGTTGACATGTTTGAAACAGATATTGGTGAGAGAGCAAATGAAATGTTAAAAGAAGTGAACAAAAAACCAGGTGAAACAGCCGAATATAGAACAGAGATTACAAATGCTGTTAAAGGATTATATGCAAGCTTAGATGATGAAAGTCAAGCAAAGATATCAAAAGAGTTTAGTAGCGGTCTTGATGAAAAAAATAAGTATGAATTAGCAAATAATCTAAGTAAAACACTTAATGATGATGATAGCTACATGCTAATGAGCAATGTGCATAAGAACCTATCCGAAGATGCAAAAGCAGATTTTGCAGTTGAAAACTTCTCTGAACTACCTAACGCAACAAAATTGACGTTGATGAAACAAGCATATGACGCTCTTCCAGATAATAGAAAAGAAGGGTTGATCATTAATCTAGTCAAAAAAGATCTCTCAGATGATGGTAAAAATTACATCATGAAAGAAACTATAGATAACATGACAAGCGAAGAGAGGCTTGGTGTTAGTAATTACATAGTCAGTCAAAACAATAGCGTTAAAGAATCAGGTAAAGTATTTTTAGAAGCTGCAAAGAACTACGCAATTAAAATATATGACAAGACAAAAGAAGTTTTTTCAGAATGAGCATAGAAAATAAAGTATCAGGGTTTATTGAAGAGATCAAGAAAAACACATTCGATTATAGGCCTACCCCAAATAACCTAGAAAATAACAGGAACAAATCTGTTATAGGCCTAGCGTCAGTAGGAGCACTTTACGTGCTCCCTGGCGATTATCAACTGCTCTCTTCAATGGCTCTTATCTATACAGGGCTCAAAGGATATCAAGCTGTGCGTGACTGGGCAGAAAAATGAAATGGGAAAAGAACTGGATTAGAGGAACCCAATTTGAGATATGGCTTGAAGGACTCCTTAGTGGAATGAACATCTCTAACTTGGAGCGAAACGTCGAATTCTATCAAGGTGAAAAGATACACAGGCAGATTGATCTTTGCTATGAGATAAGCACAAAAAAAGGCACAGAGCTTGTGCTTGTGGAAGCAAAATATTCTATGAATGGACCTATAACTTATGAGCTTCGCGATAGGAAGAAAAAAAAGCAATTTGATGGGAGAAGGTCAAACCCTGTATATTTTGATAACCTTGTTGATGAAATAGTTGAAAGGCAAGACTTTGTTGGCGGAGACTACACATGCCTTGTTACCAACAACCGTTTTGAAGATAAATTAAAAGTTAAGGCTGAAAAAGCAGGCATAGATATCATAGATGGGAAAAAGCTTGAAGAGATATGCAATAAAGATAGAAGAACTATTGATAAAGAGATAAGAAGCATAAAAGTCAAGGATTATAGTATTGATCCCATAACTAAATATTTAAGATAAAAAATTGCTTGTTGTAATTAGTTGTACAACTTTTCCTTATATAATATTTTCACTTTACTTCTTTTATAAAAATTGTTTTGGAGGGTCAAAATATGACATATACAAAATTAACATTGGAAACAATGGATCTAATCGCTTATTCAAACATCAAAAGCAGCTTGGATTCATTTGCAAAAAGAGCAGATAGGGTTGTCAAGCCTTTAGCGTCAAGCACTTATGAAAGGCTTACAAAAGGTCAAAATATCTCTGAAAATTCAGGAATAATTGCAGATTACAGGTTTGAAGATAAAGATAAAGCAAGAACTTTGACTGAGGGGATAAAAGAGTTCAAAGCAAGGTTTCCTGAATATGGTTCAAAATTGCAAGATATAATCGATGAGACAAGAAAGACAAAGAAGAGATATGTAAATTTTGGTCTTGAACAAGGTTTTGAATTACCAAATGAAATCTATATTGATGCATTAAGAAAAATCGGAATACAAGAATCTAGGCTGAAAAGCACATATAACTCTGTAATGGCAATGAGTGATGTTCTTGCAAAGAAAAAGAAGGAAGGACTGACAGAATTACTAATAAAATAGGATTGTTGTACTGTTTTGTACAACTTTTCCTTATATAATAAATTACCTTTACAATATTAAACAAAAACAAAAAACAAGAAAATAATTGTTTTGGAGGACGAATAAAATGACAGAAAATGATGGTGGATTTCGACAATCACAAACTTTTCAACAAAAAAGTGCAGAAGGTCTTGAAGGAAAAATCAATAATAAAGATAAAGAACAAAAACCAGGTTCAGGAATTGATTCTGAAAAAGTTAGAAACCTATACAAGCAACACATGCCAAATGTGGATGTGAAAGAAAGTACGAAAGCAGAACACAATATCAAGAGTATTGTTAATGAACTTGATAGAGTAAGTCTTCATTTCATAAAACCTCAAAATATAAATGACATGTCAGAAACTGACAAAGTAAAATATGAAAAGGGGATTGCAAGAAAGATCAAATTATATGACACTATAAAATTAACAGGTATAAATCCATATAAGATTGAATTAAAAAGAAATCTTGTCAAAGTTGAGAAAAAGAAAAAGACACTAGAAGATAATCTTCAAATTTTTACTAAAGAACTTTACGGTTCAAATGTTCATGGAAAAGCATCACCAATACATACTAAAATTCTTGAGAAATTACCTGATGCTATAAAGCATGATGATAGATATTCAAGTGCTGTACAATATCTTGAGAATAATTCAACCAAAAATTTTTCAGGTAAAGGCTTGAAATCTTTGTTGAGGCATAAATTTGAAGATGCAAGAGTGAAAAGAGATCTTGACGATTTGATGACTTCAAGCATTACAGAATACACAACAGGAATGCAAGCCATAAAAAAAGAGATTGGTGAATTGAATAAAAAGATTGTAGCTGATCCTGAAAATGCTGAGCATATAACTAAAAGGATGGATCTGAACCAAAAGTTTAGTTCATATGAATCTGAAAGAGATTATCTAGTTCAAGCACAAGATATGAACGTTGATGAATTGCTTTCTCTTGAAAGTGAATATATGATATTAGAAAAAAGAACATTGCTTCTTGAGAATAATATTGATATGACAAGAGAAACAATAAGAAATCTAAATACTGGAATAAGCAATTATAAAGCACATATACAAAGCAGTTCTGATGCTGTAACTATTGGAAACCATATGATGCTTGTTGCGGAAGCTAGACAGATTGCACAGGTAATAAATAGTGGTGCTGTAGTTGCTGGATTAGCACACCTACAAGTATATGATGAATTGAGAGAATCTATTCAGAATTCTGGTGAATTTAATCAAGGCAACAATACAGATATTGCTAATTTGAATGGTGAGATGAAAGATTATAAGAGATCTAAAGTTGAAGCATTCAAACAAAAGCTGGATATGGACCTATATAATGTGTGAATAAGATGAAACCTGTATTTGATATAGATAGGGAGACTTTAGATTATAATCTAAATTTTGCTGGAAGCAAATACAGGTCTTTTCTTTCTAATTTAAGGATCAAACTAGATAAAAATCCAGATAGGCTTTCAAAGATAATAAATTCATCGAGGAAATATCTAGAAACATATCATTCAGCAAAATCTTTACTTGAAAGAGAATTTTTTGGGCATGAGAATTCAAATCAAATCTTGTCTCAGTATGTATCAAGTAAAGTTGTCTCGAACAGTCTTGAAGAACTAATAAATGATAATAGACAATTTGTTACATACTTCAATACAGATTTTGAGTTTGGCAATGTTTGGAAAGATAATTTGCCTGAATATGAAAAAGTAAAGAATGTTTTGATTAATCTAGAAGAAGCGACTAAAGATATTGAATCAGATTCTTTACCTGTAATCAATGAATTTTTTTCTGCATATTCAAATTATATGGCTAACTACTTATTAAGTTTTGATTCTGATTATTTTGAAAATGTTAAGGATATACAATGGAATATTGATGGGCAGATAATTGATGGGATAAAAATTGAAGATCGAAGACCTATTGAAAATATTGATATCGAAAAAAATGAGATATTTGAAGATGATAAACCTAAAGGGACAGATTTTTTTACCCCTTTAAAACCATTTTTGTATGATAAAAATAAGGTGTTGCCAAGAAATGAGATCATAGGCAATGAGAATATAATAAAAGAAATTGAAGAATCTGTTAAAATGCTTTTTTGCTATAATACAAAAGAAAAAATCAATCCTTTCATAGTAAAAAAAAGATTCCATAATTCCATACTTTTAGATGGAATGCCTGGTTCAGGTAAAACTGAATTATCAAGATATATTATGTGGTATGCTGATGAATTAAATAATAATACTGATTCAAACTTATTGATAACATCTCTTGACATTTCATCTAGCATGTATGATGGTAATATTCAAAAATTACGAAGCCAACTTAACCAGATAAGTAAAGGAGATAAATTATACCTTATTTTTCAAGATGAGTTAAATCAACTTGTAAAAAATCCAGAAATAACTGAAAGAGATAGTGGTAAAGCAGATATATTATTTGAATTTCAAAAATTTCTTGAAGGAGATTATATTAACAGAGGAAATTATATTCTTTTAGGTACAACTAATATAGCTACTAATTTGCCAAGACCTGTTTATGATAGATTTGAAGTCTTTAATTGGAAAGGTGTAGAGAATGTAGAAGATATGGCAAATTTAATTCAATTTAAACTTAAAGAAGGGATAATAAGCGGTTATGTTAATATAAATTCTGATGAATACTATGAACTAGGCAAAATCGCTTATGAAGGAGGTTTATCAGCAAGAGAATCTAGTAATATATGCACTAAATCATTAAAAAATGCTTTTAGAAAAGAAGAAGGGATATATGAAGTGCATAAGTTCAAAGAGGATTTGGAAAAACAATTAGATATAATTGATAAAATGCATAATGAAATCAATTATTCAATGATTGCATCTAACATGATTGATAGAATAAATACTAAAGAAGATTCAAGAGAAGTTTCAAAATTATATAAGGTGGTATAGATGTTTGAAAGAGATAAATTCAAATCAAATCTTGGAAAAGATATTTTTGAAAGATATTTTTCTATTTTTGAAGACCAAGTAGAAGAGAAATTTGAAGATGTAAAAGAAGAGATTTCTTATCAAACAGAAACTTTTAACGTTGAAGAAGATAAGAAAGAAGTTCAAACTCAAAAAACACCAAAACCAGCAGTCTCTAACCTAGAATCAAAAATGGATAATGAGAAGAAATCATCAAATCCTTTTGGAATCGGTCAAAAAGAAAGTTTTGTAACTCCAATAAGAATGGCAAAAGAAGATTTTAAAAAGGTTGCCTTGAAAAAAGAGAATCTTCCTCTTAGCTGTTATGATATCACTTCTTATCTTCGAAATAATAGGATAATTGGAGAAGAATCATTGGCAAGCCTTATAACAGTTGGACTTGCTAATGGTGAAAACATAAATGTCCAAGGAGATGCTGGAACAGGTAAAACATTTTTAACTGATACTCTAATAAAACTCTTCCCTAAAGAGGACATATATGAGATTAGTCAAATCAGTGATCAAGCTATATGGAAACTTGCTGATGAATTAAATTCATATAAAATAATCTATTTGCCTGAATTTCAAAAAAGTTCAGCAAATAAACCAAAAAACAATAGCATTGTTGAATTTGTAAAAACAATTGCCGAAGGAAAGAATGCTTCTAAAATTGTTACTATCGGAAAAGGAGTTAAAAAGATTGAGATTCCTAAAGGAATTACTTTCCTTACAGGTATCGCTACAGAAAACTCATTCAATCTTGATCCTGAAACTTTAAGAAGATTCACATCACTTCAGACAGATTCATCTAAAAAACATATTGAAAATATCCTTGATGATAAATTAAGGAATTGCATGAATTTAGATTTTAATGACAACCACAAGAATCTAGAAGAAAGATTATCAAGAAGGATATATGAAACTATGAATCTTAAAGATACATATGTTATCAATCCTTTTGCAGAAAGCCTTAAGGAATATATTCCTATTGTTAATAAGACCCAAAGCTATATTGATAAATATTTGAATATGATGAAGGGATTTGCTAAATTTTTTGCTTCTGAAAGAACTTCATTTCAAATTGATGATAAAAAGATAATTTTGATGAATTTTGAAGATGTATATAACGTTTTTGACATGTATGATAATCATTTCAAGAATATTTTAAAGGTATTCAATAAAGATGAAGAGATTCTTGATATATATCCGGATTGGAAAAAAATTATAGATGAAGGTTTATACTCTCTTAAAAATGAAATTTCTATAGGTATAAAAGGCGAAACTATAAAGGTTGGAGATCACAACCCTCAATTGGTTGATAGATGGTTTAATAATCAAACAATTGATGGAGAAATTTCTTTTATTGATTATAAGACAGGAGATTACATCTCACCCATACAAGAAAATTATGCTAGTAACCCAGATATATTTTATCCTTTGATGAAGATTTAAGATGATATCATTAGAAGACAGAGTAAAAGGGATTGATCCCCATAAAAAAATTGAGTTTGATGAGATTAATGACCAAAGATTTTTAGTTAGTCCAAATGAAAAGGCTATTCCAAAAATATTGAATCTCAAAAATTCATTATTTGAACTTGAATCGAAACTGATGAAAAATGAGAGGATACCTTTTGAAAGTTATATTGAAAATTTAGATTTAACAAATAAAGCAGTTATCCAACTTTTTCAATCAGAATATGTTTCAGATAATTATCTTAATTTTGGAGCTAAATTGAATTGGGTTGAAAAAGAGTTTGATAGAAGAATCGTCAATTACTTATTAGAATTGGATAAGAGATTCAATGAGGAGTATTCATCATTATTGAAAAAAGATAATTTGGATAGTGCAAAAACATCAAGGCAAAGATTAAATGATCTTTCAAAAAATGTTTCAACAAATCTAGAAGCATATCATTTGAGAGAATTAAGATCTATTCAGATCGAAAATATAGAAAGAAAAAATAATGATTATAATTTAAAGCTTGAAAATATTGAGAAAATTCATAGAGACATAAATGATTTTCAAAAAGAATTTATTGAAATATTTGATAAAACGAAACTTGATGAATTCAGTAAAAGATTCTATGATATGAATAAGAATAGTTTCATGATAAAAGGAGAGCTAGTTTCAAAGATTGAAAAAAATGATTATATAGAAGGAAAACTTTATGTTGAAACTATCAAAGATTCACTGAACAAAACCAATTCATCTACAATTGAATCAAAGAAAAATATTGCTGACGAGATTAATAAGATGAATCCTCTAATTGAAGATTTTGATAATCTAAGTTTAAATGAAGTGCTTGATATAAATTATGATCCAAATAAATTTGATAAATTTTCAGATTCGTTATTTTTTGGAAAACTAGTTGAAGAATATAGATCAAGATCTAGTGAGCTAATCAATTATATTAATGCATTCAAGAAACAAACAAGAAAGGATATTGATTCTTTTTTTGATTCTTCAAATAATACTTTATCTAATAAGCCTGAGAATTTTTCTGAAGTGAAAAGTTATGTTGATAACCTTGATTCATTATCATTGAAGGTTAGTAAGCTTAATCTTGAATATTCAAAGTTAAATTATAGAAAAGAGGGTTTCATTTCACTTGATACAAGGATAGGTAGAGATAAGGATTCTTATTCTTCAGACTTGAAAACTTTCAATGAATTGAATTCTGCTTTGAATCGTTTACAGCAGGTTGATGAAACTAATTATTATGGTAATGAGGATTCTATCGATTCTTTACTTGGTAAAGAATTCAAATTTGATAATGCTGAATTAGGACTTGAAGCTGATACGGCCCTTAGTTCTTATACAGATCAACGTATGAGGATTAAGGGTTTTATCTATAATAATAAAAAAGAGGAAGAAGACAATGATTCTCAATATTTTGCTAAAATTAATGATATTTCTAAAAAAAGAGAATATTTTGATATTGTTGAACCATTATATGCATTAGATCCGGGTGTAGAATTTCAATCGACAAAGATTAAAGATATTTTGACTGGAAAAGAAAGAGATGTATTTTGGAATGAAAAATTTGATGCATCGAATAATTATTTTAAATATGCTAAAGAACCTAAATATAAGGATACTCAATACTTTTTTATGCATATAGGAGATATGATTAATAAAAGTAAGGAAAGAGGATATATTGGTGCTTTAATAGAGCAAGGTCAATTAGATTCTTCAAAAGTTGATTTATTTTTAAGAAATGTTAGTAAAATGATAGGTTCAGAAAGGCTTTTGTTCTAATTTAAATTGTTTATTTTCAGGATTTTTTTGTGCTATTTCAAATAAAACCTTAAAAAAATTTCTATAAGTATCTGCCATTATTTCACTTTCAATAATAATAGCCATGGGAATTTCTGACCAAACCAGAAAATGAATTTTATTATCATAAATTGAGGTAGTTACAGGAGTATTATATTCTTCAGGTATGATTGCAGCATAAGTATGATCCATGGCATTAAGTAAATCTATTCTATTCATAGAGATTTTACTATATAAATGATAATGCATTATTTTTTTCTCTCTTCTTAAAGCATGAAATTGATTAATAAAAAATTTGACTCGCTCAGTAATATCTTCAGGATTTCCATAAGTGTAGATTTTACCAGATTTAGTATTTAACAGATCATAAATAGCTGTTTTTACCCCTTTTATCCCTTCAAACATTGACAGATTATTTTTAGTATTTCCATTATATTTTTCAAGAATCTTAAGATGATTGATTACACCATCTAATTTTAATTTTTTAGCTTCATGAAACTTTCTTAAGTGGTCAGGATCAGTAGCATTAAAATGTTTAGTGTTATTAATGGTTATTTGAGTAGCGAACCCATTCTTTATTAATCTGTCTAAGGCATCATATACATTTGTCCTGTGTAATTTTGTAATTTTAGTCAAAGAAGAAGCTGTTGATTCACCAAGCCTGACTAATGCTAAATAAACTTTTGCCTCATTGCTTGTAAACCCAAATTCTTCTAATTCTTGAGTATCCATAAAAAAACAAGTTTAATTTACTAATATATAAATACCCATGTTTTTATTCACTATCTAGCAATGATAACAAAAAGTAATGTTTATAAATAAGTTTTACATTCTATTCTCTATTATGGAACCTAAGATATCGAGAAATATTACACAAGATTCTAAAAATATAGGTATAATCGGAACAGGATATGATAATGGATCCCTAGGTTTTGAAGTGATTAGTAGATTTCTTGAGAGAGATAAAGCAATAGTAAATCAAATATACATACAAAATACAAACTTCGAACTGACAAAAGAAATAATTTCTTCATTAGGTACAATCAAAAATGAAGAAAGAAAAATAAATGGTACTAAAGTAAGACAAGCAAACAGTTACCAAGAATTAATGGAAAATTCTGATTTAATAATATTAACTCTTGATAAATCAAAATACAGACAAAATTTACACATATATAAAGAATTATTAAAGGATAAAAACTTTATATTAAGAGATGCTTTTTTAGCATATAATTTTGAAGAAGTTAAAACAGTAGCCAACGAAATTAAAAAAACAGGTATTGAAAAAGAAATATTAGTAGTTACAAGCACAATCGATTATTTGTGCCCTTTAGTTTCACATTACTCAGGAATTGACCCTCATAAAATTTATGGATTTGGAGGAGCAATAGACACTGAAAGATTTGTATCTAGACTTGAACAAAAATTAAATAGATATGATGAACAAATAGTTCTTGAAAATGTATATTCTCTTTTAGAACATGGACCAAAAAATTTTTACCATTATAAAAATGGATTTTATTTCAATCATGGAACTATTAACAGATTAATAGAAAAACTTAATCAAAACACTATTAATAAAATAATAAAGGATGTTAATCTAGAAGTTAAACACCTATTAGAAAATGGATCAGGAACAAATCACCAAGTTTCGCCAACACTTAGAAGACAGATTGAAAAAATTTTATATGATGGAAACCAAGGAAGTTTAAGCACTTACGTATCCATACCCGAATTAGATTTTACAGGATATTTAGGATTTCCAACAGTAAGAAAAGGCGACATTCTTGTTCCGGATATTAATTTTTTACGTTCAATAGATGAAGAAGATAAAGAATTACTATTTGATAGAATAAAGGAATACAAATTAAGAATTGAAGAAATATTCAGAACTGGTATCAAAAAAACAGATGGTGAAATTGTTAAAATAGATAATATTTTTAAATATGATTTCTTAAAAAATGAACCTCCAAATACTACGATTACTAGTAAGAAAATCGAACAAAAAACAATTGAATATTCAACATCTGCAAAATTTGCAAAAATAGAAAAACAGAGACCTATAGAAATACGAAGTGATAGAAACCTTGAAGATAGACTAAGAGAAGAACTTGTAAAAGATTTGGATGTGAAAATAGTAGTACCTTCTGATAATCCAGATAGGATAATATTAAAAACTTACTCATTAAAAGAAGGATTGACTGCTAATCTAGAAAATGATATATGCTTGAATTTTAAGGATGAAAGTGACAATAAGAAAACTCGTTTATTGAAAATTTACAAAACAGAGGATAACATAAACATTTTAAGTGTTAAAAGGCATAAGTCTAGACCTTCAGAGTATAGAATCAATACATTTAATGAAGGTCATAATTATCAGATTTCAGATGTATTAGATCTTGATTCAGACTTAGTGGATCTAGTTTTTAAGGATGGAAACCATTATCTCCTTACAGAAAAAGATCTTGTGAGATATGACCCATCAAAAAATTCTTTGGAAAACTTATGCAAGCTTCCAGAGAATTGCAATTCTTTAGTACCTTCTGACAAAGGTTTATTCTTGATCGGAAAAAATGAGATATATTCTTTTGAGAATGAAAAATTGAACAAAACCCCAATTTATGAAAGTGAAATAGATATAGGCTCCAAAGCCATTTATGATCCGGACTCTAGATTGATTGTATTCAATAACAAAAATAAAGATATAACAATTATAGATATTGATTCAGGAGATAAAAAGATTATGCAATCAAGGTCTCCAAGGTTTGATTTTTATAGTGGTGAAGAAATCAGTATGCTAAAACAGAATGGAATTCTTACATTTGAAAATTATGCAGATAAAACAGAATTATTGAAAGGAAATGGCCTAAAGATTCCATTAGATAAAGCAGATTTAAATCCTCAATTTTTTAAGTTCATAGATAATCATAGATTCATAATATCTCACCAAAATAATCTATATCTAGGAATTGCAAAAAATGGAAATCATGAGATAGAGAAAATAAATAATCTATCACATTATAAGATGAATAATGGACTAATCCTAAAATGAAAGAAGTATTAGAAATTACAGATATTGGAAAAAGAAAAGAAAACCAGGATAACAAGATTGTCGATTCAAAAAACGGCATATATCTCTTAGCAGATGGGATGGGAGGTGAAAAAGCAGGAGGTTTATGTAGTCTGGTAACCAACCAAATAATGTATAAGCATTTACTTGAACTTAAAGATTCCTTGAATAGTAATAGATTAAGAAAGGAATTGATACAGCAAAGAATTGAAAATAAACTTAAAGAAACTAATGATATAGTAAGCTATGCAGGGAAATCTGAAACAGTACTTAAATGGGGAACTACAATAGACTGCTGTTTTTTGCATGAAGATAAAGCTTATATTGCTCACTCAGGAGACAGCATAATATATCACATAAATCTTCTATATAGTGGCTCTCTTAAAAAACTGACAAAACCTCATGTTTCAAATGATTTTGGATTATATAATATGGCTAAAAAAGAAAGAGAGATAATTCTATCATTTGAGCCTTTAACAAATTATGTTGGTTGTGGAGATGGATTTTACACTGATTTCTTATCAATGGATTTCAATGAATCAGACATATTGTTGATGGCAACTGATGGATTAAGCAAGACAGTGACAGAATTTGAAATAAAAAAAATGATAATGAAAAATGAAGATCCAAAAGGAAATGAAAATTTTGAAAATAATTTAGCTAAAGACTTACTTGAATTATCAAAAAATCCTAAAGAAATGGTTGGATTATATGAATCAGCTTCAAAAAAAGGATATAATATTGATATTTCAAGAGGTATAGGAGATAACACCACTATGATAATTATTTATGGAGGGAAATAAATGGGATTTCTTGATAATTTAATTGATGAGATTAGTTTTGAAATAGAAGAACAAGGAAGATTTAAGATTAGAAAACCTAAAGAGAACAATGGTTCTTTTTTGTTTTTTGGGGAAGAGATCAGCACACACAAAAAAGTTGTCATTAAATTTCCACATGAAAAAAGCATTACTGAAATCAATTCCACATATAAAATAAAAAATGAAATTGAAGACTTATCACATATTGTAAGAATATTAGGTGATGAACCTTTAACTTATCATGGAGAAAAAGGCATTTTAATGGAAGAAGGAAGATCGCTAAAAGATGTTCTTGATGAACAAAGAAGTGGTAGAAAAGTTTCATTTTTTGATCCTTTAGATATGGCTTACCAATCAAGTTTAGGTCTATCTCAATTGCATAAAATAATAAAGCATAGAGATGTTAAGCCTTCAAACATAATTTATTATGAAGATGAAGGCGTCTGGACTGTTGGAGATTTTGGTTCAGCAAGATCAGGAGATTATTCTAATTCAACTGGAACCATAAAAGAATACTTACCTTATGAAATAGCAAATAAACCACAAACAGAGATAGATATAGAAATAGACCCTAGAACAGATATTTTTGCTACTGGTGCATGCTTATTTGAATCATTACATCCCGAACATAAAACATTGTACCAATTATTTTTAGAAGAACAACAAAAAAATAAAAAAATAAAATATGATTATGAGTTTACAGGAAAAAAAATAAATGAACTCAAAACTGAAGAAAAAAATAAATATTTTGTAAAAAGACTTATGGGTGAAAGAAAACCAGATGGATCGCTTCCTAAAGGAAAAACAGAAAAAGACTACAGATATAATGACATAAGCTATTTCACATATGAATATGAAAATGGAATAAGTACAGCATTTGAAGCACATATAGCTTCAAATCCGTTATATAAAGAATTTGTTGAAAAACTAAAATTATACAATGCTTCATTAAATAATCTTGAAAATCATAGAACTGGCGAATATGATTTTATAGATCTAAAAAAAGTTGATGAAATGAAATCATTACAATTAAGACTAAAAGAACTGGTCGAAGATGATTCAATAAAAGCTTCACCTGAAAGAAATACTTTATATGATGAAACAAATAAATTATATCGGACTCTAGGTAATGGAGAAAACACATTCGTTCATAATAAGATTGAAGAATTTCTTCCAAAATACAAAAATAAAGAAGGTAATCTTATTGTGAGTAATGAAGAATTTGATAAAAATTTTGCAATTCCTATCAGCGAATACATTTTTTGCTGGGGACCTCCTGTAATACTTGATACAGTCAAAAGAGAAAAGGGCGAAAAGATGAGATATTCTCTTGCAGAGATATTGGCAGGTGAAACACATTTCCATAAAGAAGGTTATTTTGGATCAAAATAAATATGGTAAATAAGAATCTGGAAGAACTCTTGAAGAGACCCGAAAAACAAGAAGCAAGAGATTTAGAAGAACCTCTAAAAAGACCTCCCAGAAAAAAAGAAAAAAAGAAACCAGAAAAAAAAGAGGAACCTCAACCAGATTTGTTTAATATCTTGCTAGATCAAAATAACAAAAATCCTTTTGAAGGAATTAATAACTCATCCACAGAAATAATCTTTCCCCTTATAGATAAGGACCTAATTAATGATTCTAACCCAATATTTGATAATGGTTTACCATTTAAATCACCTAATGAATCAATAGATCTCGCAGAATTATTACAAGAAAAAAGCACTAAAAGTGAAGGGTTTTCTAGTTTTCAACCAGATTTATCTTCTGATGATGGTTTAAGGTTTGGATCAACAGATGAGGTAAAAATAAATTCTAAATTAAAAAATTTTGATAGACCTATTGAATATGCATCTGGCGTTACTGTTCCACCGCAGCCAATAAGCGAAAATGAAAACAAATCAAGCTTTTTAGGAAGCTTATTATCAAGTATGGGAAAGGCTGCTGTGATTGGGACCTTAGTGATTGGCAGCACTATTGGTATGGCTAAATGTACTATGGATTCTATTGAAAAACAAAAAGATCCAGTTGCGTATTCTATTAAGAAAGAGTATGATGAAAAGTTTGAGAAATTATCTGATGAATATGATAGCATTGTAAGGTTTGGGGTTTGGGGTAAAGAAAAAGATGAATTGTATAATCTACAGATTGAAACCATAAGGCTTAGAGGTGAATTCAAGAAAAATGGTTTGGAATATGAAAAAGTTGTAGAATTGGAAGATAAGATAAAAGAATCTATCCCAAAGGTTAAGTCTGTCGAGCAAAAGAGTTCAGCAAGTAATCTTGAGATAATCACTGACTCAGTAAAAGAATCTGTTTCAGGTGTAGTCGCTAGTGCTCAATCAATTCTTTCACCAAAAAAATCAACAACTAGTTCATCATCTGTACCTTCAAGAATCAGTTTTGAAGGATCTAAATTCAAGGTTTATAACAATAGTGGTAAAAAGCTTTTCACTAAAGATATAGAATATTATGGTGCTAGAAATGATCCATATGATCGGGCTAATACTTTTCACATAAATGATGCTAAGATAGGTGATGTTGATGGAGATGGGGATAAAGAAATTGTTGTTATCGGAAGTCATAATGTGTTATATCCTGGCCAGGTCACGGTATGGAGTGATGAAGGAGATTTTGAAGGAAGATACTGGAATCCAGGAAGATTGAATAAAGTTATGTTGCAAGATCTTAATGGAGATAATGCTAAGGACATAGTTGTATCTGGATGCAGTAATGATATTCATGGATCACATAATGTAGTTCCAGTTCTATTTGCACTCAATGGGAAACTAAGACCATCTGGTGAAGCCCCTCCTAATTATGGATCTCATAATTTAGGAAGAAAGATGTGGTATATACACTGGAATAAGAAGGATTACAAAATCACTAGATTAGAATCAAAAAATAATAAAATATATACTTATGAAAATAATGGAAATCTTTTTTCATGCATTGACTTCAATGGAAATAATACATCATGCAACTAAATAAAATGACTGAGAATAAAGACTTAGAAGAACTCTTGAAGAGAGAAAGTGAAAAAAATAATGGTTCAAATAATCTTCATAAGATTGTTGATTACATAGTTAATTCTCAAGGCAATTTTTCAGATGAAACATTATCTGATAAATTCTATAAATATATTGAAGAATTAAATAAAGAATTTTCTGAAATCAAATCTCTTGAAAAAAATGAAATTGAAAAATTAAATCACATTCTAATAGATGAATTAGATTCCCATTATAGTGGAATCTATATTTCTAGCTTAATTACATTAAATAAAAATAATGATTTTAAATTAACATTAAATAAACCTATTAATTATCTTGGTTACGCAAATACTAAAAATCTCACTATAGATGGAGATGTAGGAAAATTCTCTTTTATTAGCATGAATAATGGTGAAGTTTTGATAAATGGAGATTGTGATGAACATTTAGGATACTATTTTAATGGGAAAAATTTAATAGTGAAAGGGTATGTAATAACTCCTTGCTTTCCAGCTATGAAGAAAGGAAAAATTGTGGTAGAGAGAGATCTCTATAGAAACCAAGGTATTGGTACTGTTTGTGAAAATATGGAAGGTGGAATTCTTATCTGCAATAAAGATGTTTATGCTAATATAGGAGAACAAATGAATGGTGGAGAAATTATAATATCTGGAAATGTCAAAGGAGATATAGGCGAAAGCATGAAAAATGGAACTATAAAAGTGGGAGGATATGTGAAAGGACACGCAGGATATAGTATGGAAGGAGGAATTATAGATATAAAAGAATATGCTTCAAAAGATTTAGGATATGCTAGCATAGGTGGAAGTATCACTGTTGGGAAAAAAACTTTCCTTCAAAAAATTGGATTTGAATAAAATGGTAAATAAAGACTTAGAAGAACTCTTGAAGAGACCAGAAAGGCAAAATCATTCTGAATTAATTAAGGAATTAGAAAAACTTAATGACCCCTATGAAAATGCATTCTTATCAAGAGAAGAATTAAATGAAGTTTGTAAGCCCTTAATTGAATTCTATAATCAAACATATACTAACTATAAAATTAAAAATTTGGTA
>PKTL01000037.1 GCA_002867475.1 Candidatus Woesearchaeota archaeon | reverse complement strand
GGATCCTGATACTATAGGGATACAGATAGGTAACAATGCAACGATTCCTCTTTTGAATCCGAATGAGAACGCAACAGTTAATGTTACCTGGTCAACAACTATGGGAACTTCCAAAATATATGTTATAATAGATCCTCCACTTGCAACTAATGGAACAATCCAGGAACAAGACGAATCAAACAATAAAGCATTCAATACTATAACGATCTCAGGATATCATGTCATAGTCGGTAACGCTACTTCAAAAAGCGAGATGAACAATAACTTCTCAAACACATTATATAGCTGGTTAAAATATAATAGGACTGGAGATAATATATTCGCAAGCGATTATGAAAGCCAAGTAAGCTGGTCAAGCCTGGTAGCTCTTGGAAGAAATATATCAGGCACTGCACAATCTGACGATTTCAATGAGTTGGATATAGCATTATCTATGGAGAATTTTTCAGATTCTATAAACAATACCTATACTTCAAGCAATAGCCCAAAACAGACAAGAAGCTTCACAATATTTGGCAATAGTGTAAGTAATGTACCTATAATAAACAGTACCAATAGTTCAAATTTTGTGACCGGAATACTCTGGGATTCAAATGATGGTTCAAACTATGACGGAACACAAGATGTTATATTCATAACTGAAGTAAACCAAGCTAAGCAAGGATATGATGGCATATATGATTTTGAGATAAAAGTACCTGCAGCATTAAGAGAATATAAGACTGCAAACATCAAAACAGTAGCATTTTACGCAGAGATAAAATAAGAATTATAATTATCTTTTTTTAAATAATGGTTTGTACAAAAAATCATAAAAATATACTGAATCAGCGTGGGTTTTTATCACTCATCTACGATTCGTGATCACGCTTAGGAGTCAGTATATTTATATATTTCTTTTTGCCCATTGCTAAATAAACCGTAACTTATTTAAATAAACATAATCAGTTTTCTTATTGGTTTGGGTGAGTTGGATTGAGAAAACTAGAAAAGAGGCTATTAGTCTTAACTTTAATACTGGTAATTCTATCATTTTCAGCGTTAGCTTTACAACTCACAACAGACAAAAAATCTTATTATTTAAATGAGCCTGTAAAGATAATTATTTCTCAATATTCTCAAGATGCAAACCTGATCATTTCTTCAAAGTTAGAAAATTACAAATTTTTAGGTGTCCCAGATCCTTTAATGACATTCATACCAAAAAATCTCGGCAATTATACTGTTACTGCAATAAGTGGAGGTGTTGAAAAATCCCTCATTTTCACAGTATATCCAAAAACTTACACTCAATCCAACCAAGATATGCAAGGAGAGCCTGATGGCTCTCCTTCTTATCTACCCTATTTTGAAATAGATAAGGATATTTATGCAATAAATGACAGAGTAACAATCAAAATATATAGTGAGGATTATGATTTTTTAGAGATAAATGATGGGAAAAACAATTATAGGTTCCTTGGGAAAAAAGAAGAGATCTTTTTCATACCCAGAAAAGAAGGAAATTACACTATAACTTTATACAAGAAAGGAATAATCTTAACAGAAAAAATATTCAAAGTATCCAACGATTTTTTGGATGAAATATACACAAACTCAAACCTTCTACAAAATAAATACATCATTCAAGAACCTACAAGACAGATAAAAAAGATGTATCTCGATCCAAAAATATTGGATAGCAATGGAAAAAAACAAGACCTTGAAATAATTGATGGATCATTAACTTATTCAAGTCTTGGAACAGATATATTGATAGATGATTGGAAAGATTCGCTTAAATTAATACCCAAAAATATGAAGCTTAAATCTTTAGAGTTCAAAAATCTTGATTTAAGAAATGGTTTTGATCTAGGTCTTGAAGAACTAAACACGCAAAAAATAGTTATTCCATACAAAAAAATTGATTATTCATATGCGATAGATCCTGAAAAATTGAATTTCACCTATGCAAGAATAACAGTTGCAGCGACAGGAAATGAACTATACAAATGTGCTCTTTGGAATTTCACAACACAAACATGTCTTGGGCAGTGGGTCAAAATAAAGGATATAAGTCCTGGGCAAAACTATACGATACTTCTAACTCCAAAAGATCCAGCATATGCAGAAACAACAAAAAATTCAGATTCATGTTTTGATGAAGATAACAATGTTGAATGTACATCCACTCAAATTACAGCAATAAGTGCAAATGGTGGGGGAACATATACTCCTTTTTCTAAGACGGGAGGGTCACCTATAAGGATAGGATTTGCAAATGTTACTGATACTCAGATGGATCAAATAGTGGAATGCACAGTACATGTAGAAGGTGCTGACAGTGAAGGAGCAAACACGTGGACATTACAGCTAGGAAACTACTCAGCAAACACTTGGGATACAGGAACTGGACAGACAATAAGCTCAACAGAACTAGATCATACATGGGATTGTATCTCATATTTTAATGGATTTACAAATGATTATTCAGCATTCAATACTTTCGGTGTAAGAATATCCACAAACGATGCAGGAAAAGCATCTGTTGGTTACATTGATTGGGTCTGGATAAGGATAAATTATACTCTTCTAGATCTTATAGCACCATACTATTCTAATCTATTAGCAAATCCAACAAGCCCTGCAACCTATAATCCTACAGGAATTTACCAATTCAACACGACATGGCAAGATAATGAAAAAGTGGATGATGTCATAATAGAACACAATTTTACAGGAATATTGACACCTTATCCTGTAACAGGTAATTTAAGCAGTGTATATTATTATAATTATGGAAGTCTTGCTGCAGGAACATATATTTGGAGAACAATAGCGAATGATACATCAAACAACACAAACCAAACTCTTTATCAGAATTATATTGTAAATAAAGCATATCCCTCATTAAATTTGGAACTAAATGGGATTTCATCCAATATAACAATTGAAAGAAAAAGTTTTGCATGGATCAATGCATCAACTGTGATTCCTTCATCAGGATATATAGAATCTTATATTGACACAAATCTTATCAATAATGGAAATAGTCCTTTAAGCAACTATACTCAATTCAACAATTTTGGAATTTTTGAAGCAAGGGTTGAATATCCAGCAACACAAAATTATTCTGTTGGAACTTTATCTTATTATCTAAATGTTACAGATACGACGCCTCCAAGTACAGTAACAAGTCTTCTAGAAGTAAGTAATGGAACAACTTGGTTTTTGATAAATTGGACAAATCCTACCGATGATGATTTTAACCATACAAAAATATATGTCAATGGAATATTCTATTCAGATGCATATCATCCTCTTGAGTCAATAAACATTACAGATAGGATAGCTGGCACAATATATCTTATCTCGACTTTGACTTCAGATCATTATGGTAACATAAACACTACTTGGGTAAATATTACTGCTACAACTCAAACTTCGGCAGACACAACACCTCCAATAATTTTCAATATTCAAAATACAAGTATAACCGATTCAGGCGTGAATATAAGCTTTGAAACAGATGAGATTGCAAAACACGCAGTATTATATGGGTTGATTTCAGGAATATATACAGATGTTGTGAGTGATGACCTATTTGATTTTGATCACTGGTTCTTGATTGAAAATCTTATTCCAAGCACAACATACTATTATGTAGCAAATGCAACATATGTTGCAGGAAACACCAATAACAGCATTGAATATAGTTTCACAACACAATTGGACTCAACACCGCCTTATTGGTCAAATCCTCTTGCTGAACCATCAAGTCCTACAACATATCTCTTATCCGGATCTTATCAGATTAATACCACTTGGATTGATAATGGGATTATTGATTCAGTTTGGATCGAGCATAATATCTCTGGAATTTTTGAGAATTATAGCATGACAGGAAATGTATTGAGTGTTTACTATTATGATTTTATAGGATCTCTTGCCGCAGGAACCTATTCTTGGAGAACTTGGGCAAATGATAGTGAAGGAAATATAAATTCAACACCTTTCCAAATCTACATAGTAAACAAAGCATCATCAAACGTAAATCTTTTACTTAATGGAACCGATGGCGATTTCTCAATAGATGAAAGACAATATGCAAATATTACAGGGATCTTAAATGTTGGTCAAGGAAACATAACACTTTGGATAGAATCTCAACTGATTGCCAATGGAAGCACCCCTTTGACAAATATGACTCAATTCAATATTCCTGGAACCTATGATATTTGGGTAAAATATTTTGGAAATCAAAATTATACTGGTTCAAATGAAACCCATACTTTAACCGTAAATGACACTTATCCTCCAAGAGTAAACCTGACAAATCCTTACTCTGGATACACAGATATAGATGGAGACATGATATTCTATTTCAATGTTACAGATACTGGTATAACTGATGAATGTTCAATATACATAAATGGAAGTTTAGAAAAAACAAAACAGATAATAACAGAAGGTATAAACACATTTACAGTCACTGAAATACCTAATGGTGATTATGTTTGGAATGTCACTTGTAATGACACTATTGGAAATGAGGGTCATAGTGAAACTTGGAACTTTACAATATTCATAAATGAATTCTATCCTCAAATATATCCTGAAACTTGCATTGATACAGATGGTATATGTGCAGTTACAAACATAAATCTTTCAGATGCGTTATATGAAGAGCACACAAGCAATTGGCAAAAGCAAAACAGGTATGATTATTTTTACATAAATTTCACAAACCCGGATATTCCTGCTGGATCAACAATACATTGGTTGAATATAACTTATAACAAATACCAAGACACTACTGATGGAAATATATTTTTAGAATGGTATGATAACACAACAGATAATTGGATAGAGATCTGCGCAGAAGCTTTCACAACAGCAAGCACACCACCAACATATGATGGAATAAATTGTGAATTCAATCAATCAGGAAATGGTTGGCCAACTATAGATGATTTTAATAATGGTCTTCAAGTAAGAAGCGTATGGTATTATAGTGGTGGTGTTGCTGCATCAGTTGCTCATGGAACAGAGTTTACTTCTATATATCTAAAATACACTGAAGATGTAACTCCACCAACAATAGAACTAGTAAATCCTCCTGATGAAGATCCAAGAAATGTTGGAGATGTATTATTCCAATACATACCAAGCGATCCAATATTATATAACTGTTCAATCTGGGGAGATTTTAATGGAACTTGGATGCAAAATTATACAGATACTTCACCTGTCACAGATATAGTAAACAATATCACTGTATATCTTGAAGAAGGATATTACACTTGGAATGTTAAATGCTATGATGAAAGAGGAAACAACGCATTTGCACTTGCAAATTGGAGTATTAATATAACTAATCCTGATCTTGAAATAACCTCAAATAATATTGTATTCTCAAATGATGCACCAAAAGAGAATGAAGAGATAACAATCAACGCGACAATAAGAAATAGGGGAAATGTAAACGCTACAGCTTCTTTTGATGTAGAATTCTATTTAGGAGATCCAGATATAAGTGCTACTCAAATAGGAACAGCAAAGACTATAGATTATTTGGGATACGGTGAAAATACTACTTTAAGTGTGAAATGGAACGTTACAGGTCCAGGACCTCATGATATTTATGTGATTGTTGATATTCCACTTATAACAAACGGTTCTATCTCTGAAACAAATGAAGGGAATAATAAGGCTTTCAATACCTTGAATGTTCCATCTTGGACATATACTTATGGTGATGTCAGTGCAGATATACAGCTTGCAACAGATATAAATTTTACTTTGAACAAATGGTGGAAATATTCGCCATATGGAAATGTCTATGTTGTGGAAACAGGAAGCGCGATAAATTGGAAGAATCTTCAAGCATTAGGGATAAAAGTTGATAATACAACATCATCTAACGATTTTGAAGAATTAGATGCTGAGCTTTTAATGACAGGGTTCAATGATAGTGTCAATAATACTTATACTTTGGGAGGTTTACCTATATCTACATCGACATTTTTGATATATTATTCATTATTAGATAATGTTCCTGTAGTGGACAGTACCAATAATTCAGATTTTATTACAGGCATACTTTGGGATTCTGGTGATGGAGGATTAGAATATGATGGAAGTCAAGATATAATATTCGTGACAAAGATAAACCAAGATATAACTGGGAAATTTGGTAATTATGATTATGAAGTTAAATATCCTTCATTATTGAAGGATTATCATGAAGCAACATACAACACTGTAACATTTTATACGGAGATAAGCTAATATGGGAAAAAAAGAGGGACTGATATTGTTGACAATACTTTTACTAGTTATACCTATCACCTATTCAGCAACTGAACTTTTGCAAGTAGGAAGTTGTACTGCGTCAGGATGTACTGTTGCAGGATGGAATGATCTTGATAACACTGCGGATGGATCAACTCTTGCACCAGGAGGTGTAGATTCATTAACTTTGAATGATCCTACTTTTTCAACTAGTGCAACAATAAATTCTGTTTTAGTTCATTTAAACCATGGGGGTGCAGGAGGTATAAAAGGGAGTCTTGCGATAGTATTTCGAAACGCTGCAAACACCGTAACTTATTGTACAAGCACCACTCCAAACACTCAAGGGTATACTCTAAGCGACATAACTCCAACTGGGTGTAGTTGGACATATTCAAGATTGCAAGACTTAGTGGTTCAGATATCGAGTGGGAGTGATGCGAATAAGGATGAATATAATGATTTCTTGAATTTTACAGTGGACTATACTCCTTATAGTGATACGACTTCTCCAACAATAACTCTTGGAAACCCAGGTCCAGATACTTGGGCAACAACAACTCCAATAACTTTCTATTATACACCAAGCGACACTCAAAGTGAGATCTACAATTGCTCATTAATAATAAACGGATCCATAAACAAGACACAAACCGGGGGGATCACAAAAGATGTATCAAATTCTATTAGTGAAACACTTGAAGATGGAACTTGGAACTGGACAGTGAACTGTACAGACACTTGGAATAATACAGGACAAGCAAGCACAAGCAAGATAATAAATGTTGATACACAAGGTCCAATAATCAACCTTGAAACCCCTGATAACAATACTGAATGGACTGCAACCCAAACAGTAAGCTTCTATTTCAATGCGAGTGACAAGCAACGAACCCTTACAAGTTGTGAACTAATCATTGGGGGATCAGTAATGGACACGCTTTCCAGCCCATCTGAGAGTACAAGCCTGAACTTTGATTATGCTCCTGGAAATGGACAATACTGGTGGAATATTAATTGTACAGATGAAAGTGGATTTGAAACATCATCTGACCTTTACAATCTAACCGTAAATTATGCTGGAAGAACAGTACTTACAGATGCTGCAAGCTATGAGCAAGGAAGCGATGTATCAATATCTGGAACTAATTGGGCACCATCAAGTAATATAACCTTAATAGTGACCTTATCAAATGGGACAATCATGTCATGGAATGTAACTTCAGATGTGTCTGGAAACATAACAGATTCTTGTTTCATAAACTATAGCTGTCCAATTGGACAATATAATGTAACTGCATATGAATATTTGATTCCTTCAAACAATGCAACAAACAGTTTTACAGTAACACAAAGGATAGCATCAATAACTGTTGGATCAATATTCAAGCAAGGTGAAACAATAGAGATCAACGGTTCAGGTTTTAGTCCAAATACTGATGTAAACCTAAATATAAGTTTTGGAACTGGAGATAATACAACGATACAAGTCGCTGACTCAAATGGGGATTTCACCTATTATTTTGAAACAGCTTATATTTCTTGGACTGGTCTATACAATATAACTGCATATGATACTAATTTTATGAATCTGAATGCAACTGCAAATTTTACTCTCGATCAAAGATTGCCAAGGTTGAATACTACAAATTTTTTTTATGGTTCAAATGAGATTGTAGATATATTTGGTTACAATTTTTCAATCCTTGCAATGATAGAACTAGTAGTTTTTGAAAATGATACAGGCGTATATGCTCCGGGATATCCGCAATATCCTAATGCTAATAATAGTGGTGATTTCTATTCTTGGTGGAACACTACAGATACCTGTCCAGGAATATATGGGATTAATGCTTATGATACAAATTATAGTTTATATAATGAAACAATATATATAAACTTAACAGGCTCAACACAATTATATAATTATACTCCAAACTCAACTAGTGGTGGAACACCAGGGCTTGTAAGTAATATTCAAACAAAAGATGATTCAAACGCTGAATCCATAACATTATCGGCGACAGGCCTATCCTATATTTATATAAATTTTACAAATAATATAGCTCTTGATGCAGAAGTGGTGAATGCATATCTTAAAATAAACCATATGGAAAATGATCCAAGTGCAAAATTGAATTCTGTTAATATAGAAATAATATATCAAGGAAGTTGGACAAATGCATGTAATTTGATTGAATCGGGGATATATTTGTATGAAACTTGTGATCTTTCAGGATATCTAATAAATGGGAGTGATGCAAACAATGTTCAGATTAGGGTCGCATATGATCGAAGTACTGGCGGAACAGACCCAATAGGTTATATTGATTACGCACTTATGGAAGTAACAGCAGGAGGAACAGGAGCATGCACTTTTTGGGGCAATCAACCACCTTCATTATTGTTTATTGAAGTTGATGATTTATATACTGGAATTTCAAATGAAATAGATCTGACGGTTGGGGGATTGACACCTGTCTTTTGTAACATCACAGTTTATGATGGTGAAGGATCTAGTTCAATATTAAATGCTGGCGCAACTTTTTATAATTCTTTAAATCAATCAGATGATCCTGATAATAATAATACTCATTACACAAATAATGATTGTACTTTTATAAGTGAAGATGAAGGGGCAAAGACAAAAACTTTTTCATGTGTATTTAATATAACTTATTATGCGAATAATGGGACTTGGATATGCAATGCTACAGGTTATGATACTGGTGGTCTTTTAGGAAGCAGCATAGATCAAGTAAATATAAATGAGCTTTATGCGATAGGTTTCACAAGCAATGTAACCTTTCCAGAAATAGAATTAGGTTCAACAAGTTCAGATGTGATAAGCACGATAACAAACGTTGGCAATGTTGAGATAGACCTTGGCATAGATGGTTATGCAACAACAGACGGAGATGGTATAGCAATGAACTGCACTGAAGGAAACATAAGTTTTAATGATTTTAGATATGATCTTTTACCAGCACAAAACTTTGATGTCATGACTCCAATAACCGATGATCTTGTTAATCTTACAACTTTTAATCTAGCAAAACAGACTACGGCCATATCAAATAAGAATGTTTATTGGAAAGTACGACCATCTCCTTTCACTGCTGGAACCTGTCAAGGAATTGTAGTATATACTGCAATGGGATAAAACTATTAGAAAAGCTTAAAAAGAAATAAACATGTAATCATATCAAGAGGTGGGCATTTGGTAATAGATAAGATAAAAGGTATTTTGAAAAAAGAGGATGTTGAAGCTCCAAAAGTCTTACCTGAACTATTATCTGAACAAGTACGAAGTGATGAAAATTCTTCTTCTGAATCAATTACAAAAGATAAAAGCTTAGAATTGAAAACTGAAACTGTTCCTGAATCTCAAAATAATGAAACAGAACTAATCCAAACAGAGCCTTCACAGGTGATTCAGCCAAAAGTTGAAGTGACAAATGATTCTGCTAATTTTATAGATGAAGATATTGACAATTTAAGTAATGAGATTGTAGAATCTCAAGAAAAATATAAGCCAGCACAAGTAAAGGTAGAAGAACCAAAAATAGAGATTAAGCCAGAACCAAAACCTGAGCCTCAACCGGTACAGCCAGTACAGCAAGAACCTGTAAATACTATTCCTGTTCAAGAACATGCTATGAAACAAGAAGTGCAGAATGTAACTAAAATAACCCCTATCTCTGAGGATTCAGCAAAACCTGATCTTCAGATAAACATAAATGCTGATAACTTTTTTGCAAAAGTTGAAAATATAATAAGTGCTGATTCAACCAAATTAAAAGAATTGATGGAAGATGATCTTTTTGAAAATATGCGTCTGTACCATAAAAGAAAAGATGATGGAGAAAAAATATTCTTGCACATAAGTGAGATTGAGAACGCAGTAAAAGAAAAAGTTCTACATCTCAAGGTTCTTGAGGATGAATGGCTTATTGAAAAAAGAAAGCTAGAAGAGCAAGAGAAATTATTCTTAAACAAGGAAGAAGAATTGTTCGATGGAATAGAAGAATTAAAATCTTTATTTTCCCGTCTTGAAACAAGCAAGAAATTAAAGAAAGATATAACTTTAGAAGAAAGCTTCCTACTTGAATCGGGAGTGAGAATATTTAGCGTTTCAGGCCTCAAAAAAGCATTTATGAATATGAATGATGAATTATATTATTCTCATGTTGATCAAACCAAAAACGATTTTGCTTCTTGGGTAGAAGATGTTTTTGGAAGCAGTGAAATAGCAAATAAATTAAGAGAATCAAAAAATAAGGAAGAAGCAATCAAAGCTTTAGAAGATTTCTAACAAATTTATTCAGCGATTACTTGAGCAACTACTTCTTCACCAAAACTTTTTTGTGGTTCGTCTTGGATTATTTGAATGGTTAGTTGCTTGTAGTCTTGCGCTCCTCTGCTGTTGTTAGCATGTGCGAAGATACTCTTTTTATATTTTGGAGCTTCTTTTGTCTTTGAGCATATCCTAACAGGGTTTGTAACTTTTAGATAATGAGCGTTTTGCATTTCGGTCAAGCTATCTTTACAGATCTTATTCCTTTTATCGAACATTGTAGGAACAATCTTTGAAATCTTAAGGTTGTGAAGATAGCTGTCATTGATGGTGTCTACTGCGACAAGCATCTTTTCAAGTGCGTCAAGACCAAGTGGGTCAGTCGATGCAGGGATTATTGCTTCTTCAGCATAGATAAGTGCGTTCTGGTTAAGTATTCCAAGACTAGGTGCGCAATCAATAATAACATAATCATAATTACTTGCAGCTTTGTTGAACTTGGTCTTGAATACATCAACAGGATTTTTTTCTTTCAATAGATAGAATTCTGCTTTAGTAAGCCTTTCATTGCTAGGCATGATATCTAAGTTTTTCCCAGCATGAATTATGCATTGGCCAAACTCCGCATTTTCGAATAAGTAATCATATATTCCCATATCTGAATTATTAAGAATGCTTGTTCCTATGTTTCCTTGGGGGTCAAGATCTATTAGTAATACTTTTCTGTTGTTTCTTGATAATCCTGCTGCTAAATTTACTGCTGTGGTTGTTTTTGCAACGCCACCCTTTTGATTTATGATTGCTATTTTTCTCACTTTAATGTCACCTAGATAAAAGTTAGTATAGAGAAACGTATACTAGTTTATAAATTTACCGGTAAGTTTTGTTTGTTTTCTTAATCAATCATACATAAATCTATATGATAGAATAGAAATCTTTATATTTGAGTGATAACACAAATATTGGTATGACAGAAGAAAAATCCAAAGGTCAAAAATCATTAGATGATTATTTAGAAGATGTTCATCCTGAAAAAATTAGAGATGTTCACGGCAAATTTGAGGAATCACATAATTTCGCATATCAAGTAGTAGCGCCGAGCATTGAAAAAATTAATTATGATAAGGTAAAAGATGAAGAATTGCTTGATATTATGAATGAATATTTTATTAATCAAGAACATAAAAGAGGAATTGTTCATGAAGATCATTTAGATAAAGATAAAAGAGATGATGAATTCACTCATCATTATAAGCAAAGAGTAAAACAATTGTTAGGTATCGTTGCTCAAAATACTGGGATGGGTGATGATTATAAAGCATTTTTAAATAAGATAAAGAAAGATAAAGGTTTCCAAGAGGCATTAAATCATTTTAATAGTATTCAAAAAACGATAAGGGTTAATGAATTAAAAGAAAATGCTTATGATAAACATATAGATCCATTAGTAAAAGATGATGATTCTAATCATATACAGGATCTTGCAAAAGGATTACAAAAACTTAGTCCTGAATATGAGAAAAGAAAAGTTGGAGATTTAGTATCTAATATTAAAGGAGAATTAACTGCATATACTGCTAATATTCAAAAAAATTATCAAGTTTAATTAATTCTTTTTATTATTTTTTTTAATATTTATTTCTTCATTAGTTTATTGATAAATAATTTATTTAGAATTAGATTTAAAATATTTTATAGATTGATTATTAAAGTAAAAATTAGTAAAAAAATAAAGAATTATTATTCAGAAAGTTTTGTTTGAGTTTCTTCAGTTGAAGTTTCTTCTTCAACTTTTTTAGTTTTTGAAGATTTAGCCTCAATAGATTTCTTAGGTTCAGACTCAATCTCTTTTATTTCAGGAGTCTTGTCCTCAATCTGTTCAGGCTCACTATGCTTATCTTCCAATTCTTCCTTTTTAGTGGATTTATCTTCAATAGCTTTCTCTTCTGACTTTGAAGTTTCATCAACCTTAGCTTTTGATTCTTTTTTAGCTTTAGGCTTAGATTCTTCCTTTTCTTCTTCGTCAGAACCCATATCAAATTTAGCACCGCTAGCTTGGAAAAGTAATAGGTCAGCTGTAGTAAGCTTTTTACCTGTCTTGATCTTTTCAGCAACTTCCTTGCTTTTTTCTTTAAGATCTTTTTGAACTTCTTCCTTTTTCTTTGCTGCAGCTTTCTTTTTAACAGCTCTAACTTCCTCTTTCTTATCAGAAATCAAGGAAAGCTTATCCTTAAGCTTCTTATTTACTTCAGCAAATTCTTTCTTTTTCTCCATGAACTTATCATGAAGCTCTTTTTCTTTCTTCTTAAGCTCATCAATCTCTTTACTGACATCAATCATAGCTTCATGCTTTTCTTGACTAGCGCCAGCATTATTTTGTATCTGCTTATGAAGTTTATCAGCATCCTTTTTTAACCTATCAATCTCTTTGGATAATTTACTGCTTTCACTAAAAACTGTGCTAGCTTCACCAACATTCTTATAAGTACTCTTCAAGGATTTCAATCGTTTCATCAATCTTTGCTCCTTTTCAATACTCATAGGAGTTGTTTCAATTGTGAATTCAATTTGTTCAATCTCTTTTTTTATTTTGAAAGGATCAACCTTAATGCCTTGTTTCTTAACAATATCTGATTTTTTCTTATTAAGTTCTTTTATAACTTCAATCTTTTCTTTTATTTCAGCATTAAGTTTTTTTCGATCTTCTTTAAGATCAGAAACCATCTTAGTTTTTTCGTTTCTTTCGCTTCTACTATCCTTAACAGTACCTATAAGGTCTGAGATCTTCTTGGAGACTTCACTTTTTTCAGAGAAAACTTTCTCCTTCTCATCGTTAATGACATTAAGCTTAGCTTTAATATCAGCTATCTCTTCACGAATCTGTTTTCCATCTATTTTGGTTTCTGACACTTTTTATCAACTCTAAAAATTAAAAATTTGGATAAGATTAACTTATCCGAATAGAGCGCCTAAGCCTGCTCCAGCATCAGCGTCGTCTTTTTTCTCTTCTTCTTTCTTTTCTTCCTTAGCTTCAGCTGCTGGTGCATCTCCACCTGCTGGTGCCGCTGCTGCTGGTGCTGCTGATACAACTGCTGCTTTCTCTATTGCTTCATCAATATTAACTCCATTAAGTGCTGCAACTAGTGCCTTAACTCTGCTTGCGTCTACATCAACGCCAGCTGCTTTAAGAACTTTCTCTACAGCGTCTTCTGTTACATCTTTTCCTGCTTTGTGTAAAAGCATTGCTGTGTATACATATTCCATTTTTTTTCCTCCAAAAAAATATAATTTCTTTTTTATTTTTTGATCTTTATTTTTTTTGTGAAGAGCAAGCTCTTCAAAGTTCTCGTTTCCTCAAACTATCCAAATAATGCACCAAGACCAGCACCTGCATCTTCTTCTGTCTTTTCAGGTTCTGAATCTTTTTTATCGTCATTATTATCTGCTGTTGTTGTTTCACTTGCAACTGGAGCAGCTGATGCTGCTGGTGCTGCTGATAATGCTTGTTTTAGGTCGTCGCTTAAAGCGTCATCGCTTAAAACGCCTGCTACTCCAAGCATTTGTGAATATGATCTACTTACTATATCTTCAACTACTCCATCTGCTAATATGAATTGGCTAACAGCTAAAGCTTTAGCATCCCTAAATGCGTTTTGAACCATAATTTCTGTGGTTTCAACAGTTGGGATTCCTGCAAACATAGCTAGATTAAAGCTCCATCTGTGTCCTGTAGTTATGTTATCAAGATATTCTTGTTCGTTGATGTCAAGTATGCTTGCTTCAAAGATTTCACCGTTTTCGCAAACAGCAGTTAGATCAAGACCAACTTCCATTGGTTCAATCTTAAGTCTTGTAAGCATTGCTGCAACATTAGCTTTTATTTCATCTCCTTTCTTTACAACAACTGCATCTTCCTTGACTGCAACTTTTCCACCATCGATTCCTGCTTTTACACCAATTGCTCCAAGCTCTCCAATAACTGGCCCTGGTGCAAAACCTGTAGGTCCTGCTGGAATCACTATATCTTTTGGTGCTATCTGTCCAGCTTTTGCTGGAGCATTTGATTTATTCTTTTTTAATATCTTAAAAAGATTAAAAGGATTATCTCTTGTGAATAGAAGTGCTGGTTGACCTTCAAGGAAAGGAACTAATTTGTCAGTTCCTTCAACTTTTGCTTCTTCAAGTGCGATTTTAATAAGTCTTCTTTTTCCAACTTTCAAGACTACTTTGTCTCTAAGCTGTTCTCTCATATTTTGCAATTGTGCTGCTGGAAGACCAGCCATATTAACTGCTCCAACAATTGGATATTCCTTAACTAATTTAGTATATTCAGCAACAATCTTTTTTTTACTGTCTGATACATGAGCCATTTTTTATCTCCTTAGTTCAATTTAACTGGCTTACCCATACTTAGTTTAACAAATATTTCTTTAACATTATTTGTTTCACCAGGTAAGTGGTGTATTAATTGATTATAAATTGTCTTGATGTTGTCTGCTACTTCTTCTTCCTTCATATCTTCATTACCTGTAAGTAAATGGATAACAGGATCTTTTTTTGCCATGATTCTTACAGTATTTTGTAATTTTTCATAAAGAGGTCCAAGTGTTGCTTTTGGTGGAACAACACAACCAGCTTTAGGATTTGGCATCTTTGCCCGTGGACCAAACACTTTACCAAATGTTTGAGCCACCTGTGGCATTATATTTGCTTGTGCTATAAAAAAATCGTAACTTTCTGCAAGTTTTTTAGCTGCTGCTTTATCTGCAGCATATTTTGGGAAGTCTGTTTGAGGAATTGCTTCATCACAAACCTTTTTTGCTTCTTCAAGAAGTTCTGGTCCGCAAAGAGCACAAACTTTCATTTTTTTCCCAACTGAGAAATGTAATTGTGCAAAGAAATCAACATGATTTTCGTTCTTTTTAAGATCTAAGTCTTTAAGGTTGATTACCATATCAACTTTTTGAACGAAGTTTCTTTTTTTAGCTTCTTTTTTAGCTTGTTTTAATGTTTCAATAATTTGTTTGGTTTCCATTTTAAATTTTCCCTCCTACCAATCATTTATTCCTAGTAGTCAGACGGGATTCGTCTACTAACTAAATAGCAGAAATTTGACTTCATTTATAAAGTTTACTATCATTTAAAATATCTAAAAATAAATAAAAATAATAATCTATTTCATTTTTTATTAAAATAAATTATTTCATGTAAAGATGGCATGACTAATGCAGATCCATAAAGATGGGTTTGTGAGTTGACCTTAGTTCCAATATTTATATATGTGCTTTCAGGAAGTTCTAAAAGATTTACAAAAGATTTAACAAAATTAGCTACATCTTTATTCTCAATTTTTTTGCTTCCTTTACTAGTATATGTATTTGGTCCAAATAAATAAGCATCTATATCTTCTATCCAGTTTTTTGTGCGACCAATAGTGAACCCATTCCCATCCGGGGACCATTCTTCTGGAAATTTCGATACAGATAATGCTCGTTCTAAATGTCCAAATCCAATACTTGATGCATAATTATTATTTGGTTCATCTACTAATTGTTTAAAAGGTACATGTTTTTTACAGCAAAAATTTTCAGGTTCACTTATTGAGCCAGCATAACCTGTCTTTATATTTTTATCATAAAATAAAAAATTAAGATTTTTATGTGCTTTATCAAAATATATTATTTTATGGTTTTCTTCTATTCTTTTAAAATCTCCATCATTTATCAGTTGAATACTATTTTCTAAATTTTCATTAATCATTTTTTTACCTCCTTTTAACAAACTCTAATTGTTTGTTATAACTAATTAGTAGTATTGTAATATATATTAAAATTTCTTCTAAAAAATTAAACAAAATAACAATATTTAAATAAAATAAAGTATATTTGTATAAATATGGAACTTGATATCCTCGACAAAAAAATATTGTATGAATTAGGGATAAACAGTAGGATAACCTATGATGAATTATCAAAAAAGATAAAATCAAAAAAACCAGTTGTAGCATACAGGATAAACCAACTGATTAAAAATGGTGTGATTTGGAAGTTCGCACCGCTGATCAGCCTAAAATCATTAGGATATTTCGGGTTTAAGATATATATCCGACTAAAAGGTCTTGATAATCTCAAAGAAGAAGAGATGATAAGAAAAATGGTTGCTGATTCAAGGATTGTCTGGGTTGCAAAAGGGGTGGGGTCATGGGATCTACTACTTGGTTTTTTTGAAAAAAGCATGCAAGAAGTAGCAGTACTGCGAAATGAGATATTTCAAAAATATGGAAGATTCATCCAAGATTATAGTATAACATTTCTAGAGGACGGTTTTCTTTGCAATAGGGATTATCTCACCAATAACTCAACAGATTATCGAAATGAATATTCTCTTACTGCTATATCAAAAGAAGTAGAAATAGAAGAGATTCAAAAAAAGATTTTAACTTTAATAAAAAATGATGCGAGGTATAAAGTTGTAGATCTAGCAAATGAATTGAAATTGGATTCACGAACAATAATCTCAAAAATAAAAGATCTGGAGAAAAAAAAGATACTCCAAATAAATACTGTTTTTCTAAATCTTAACAAGATAGGTAGAAAACTATTCAAAATATGTATATATTTTCAAGAATATGAAGCTGAAAGCGAAGCAAAAGTCATCAATTACTTAAAGACGATTCCAGAACTTATACATCTGATAAAATCAATTGGCGATTGGGAGATGGAAGCAGAAATAGAATATGAAGATATAAATGATGCATATCAGCTCATAAAATCTCTAAGAAATAAGTTTCCAGACATAATAAAAAAGACAGACATAGTAACAATAACTGAAGAACTAAAATTAGAATTCATCCCTAAAATTATTTGATAGTTGTTCCAGTAAAATCTTTTCCATCAAGAATTTTTTTGAAATTATCCAGATCTCGTCCATCAGCAAAGACAACCTTAACCTTTTGCTCAATTCCTTCCTTTACAGCGCTAGGGTCGAGTGGAACATTTAATCCGGGTGTCCATTTATCGCCAACAATTTCAGCAAGATCCTTCCATTTCATATCATCTATTGGTTTTGCATCTGGATTTTTCTTAGGGTCATCACTATATATCTGCTTAATGTTAGAAAGCACAATAATTTCTTTATTGTCAAACTGTTTTGCTAAAAGCATAGCATCATAATCAGTACTCCAACCAGGCTTGTAACCAGCGCCAATAATTATGTTGATATTTTGATCGATTGGCTTTGTAGGGTCGGTGATAATATAAGGGTGGCTTTCACGCTCAAACATTAATTTCAAAAGCTGTGCGTTAAGCTCGGTCACGTGGATACCCATCCAATCGATCTGTTCATCAGTAACATCTGCAATGACGCGAAGAGCATCTTGGTATTTTCTGCAAGTATGGCCTCCCCCAACAATAATAATAAATCTATACTTATTACTATATTCTAGAATCATCTTCTTAAATTTTAATAAGTAATCAGTATCAACATGCTCAGGCATGAATATCGATCCGCCAAGCTTAAGTATTATCGTTTTCATGTTTTTTCCATTCTCTCTTCTATTAATAAAATTATCTGATTTACTTAGAATTTAGAATATTTTTTGATAGTTCATAAAAATGTTTCCTTCGACCTCTTCTGGAGTCATCTTTTTTATCTCAGCAATCTTTTTTATGGTTTCAGCAATGTAAGCTGGTTCATTTCTTTCTCCTGGGTAAGGTGATAAATAAGGTGCATCTGTCTCAGTCAATAACTGTTTTAATGGAGTCCATTCAACAAGACGTTGAAAATGATCGCTTTTCACGATGTTTGTCGGGATACTAAAATAATAACCTTTATCGATTGCACGTTTGATAAGATGTTTCCTGCCGCTAAAACAATGCAATATAACCTTTTTTGGATTCAAATCTTCAAACTCTTCTAAAAAATCGAGAAGTATAAGTTCAGCTTTTCTGCTATGAAATATTATAGGCTTATCAAGTTTAATTGCAAGTCTTATTATCTTACCAAGAACCTCTTTTTGTAGTTCTATATTTTTCCCATTATATAGGTCAAGACCAACTTCTCCAAAACTGATAAACTTATCAGCGTTTTCTTCCATGAACTTTATCTCTTCATCAAAATCAAAAGGCTCAATCTTAAAACCTCCATCATCACTTTCCCTATCAAGAGCGTCAGGAGGATATATGCCAAGCGAAGCCTTAACAATATCATACTTATCTGCAAGTTCCAAAGTCAACCTATTCGTATCCTTATTGATACCATTAGTGACTATTGCCTTAACACCTGCTTTTCTAGCATTCTCGATTATTTCAT